>JALERP010000173.1 GCA_022764085.1 Prevotella sp. | reverse complement strand
AAACCTAAATAGAAGACCTTCCGTCGGTTGTCTATCTCTCGTCCGAGATAGGCCACCGCAGTAAGATTGGTGGCAAGCGGACATGGGCTGACTGCAGTCAGAATCCCCAATATCATGGCTGTGACCACTGGCACCGAACTATTGTCGAGCAACGAATATAGCCAATCCATTATTTCAAGGCTTTAGTGATTTCTTCTTTTAATATCTTCTTGAATTCCCCAGGATTTCTCTTGGCGTATTGGAAACCTTGGCGAGTAAGGTCGGTGTGGGTCTCCTTGCCTTTTCTGTCAATCTTCACGATAAAGAGCGAAGAGAAACTCACCTTGTGGTTAGCTGCAATAGGTTTGCCTTGCTCTGTTGAGAAATCAATGACCTTCATACTTATCTTCTTGCTCTTCTGCTGGGAGGCAAAACTCTCGTCCAGCACATCCTTCGCACATTTCTCTATGGTGCGGCAGGTGACGCAACGCTGCTTGCCATGGAAATAACGGACCTCCACACGCTGTGCCTGCACGACGAATGCCGTCATGCAAACCACCATTGACAATAATACTCTTTTCATGGCAAGGTGGATTATTTCAATATTTGTATAAGCTCCTTCTCGCTCTTCTGACCACGAGCCACAACCTGACCATCTACCACAAGTGCAGGCAGCGACATTACATTATACTGCATCTGCTCCATGATGCCACTCACTGCCGAGACCTTCGCGTCGATGCCATTATCTTTTACTACCTTCTCGACAAGGGCGAGATACTTCTGATTGCAGGCACAGCTGCTTACTAAAACCTTTACGTCTTTCATAAATTAAACGTCTTTTATAAATGAATAATTATTGTTTTTCGTTATCGTTTATTGTTTATCGTAGAATAACGATTATATAACTCCAAATAATAGCGTATGCCGATGTTTTCGCTCAGGCATACGCTTAGTATTACTTGCAGCAATCCTTGTCCTTGCAGATTTCCGTCTTGAAGAATTCGGCAAAGAGTTCGCTGGCATACTCCCAATTTTCACGCACTATGCAGTATTTTACTTTTGGGGTTTCAATCTCCCCTTGTATAAGTCCTGCATCCTTCAGCTCCTTAAGATGTTGGCTCACCGTGGCCTGTGCTATGGGCAATTCTTCATGAATGTCGCCGAAATAGCAAGTCTTTTGTTTGGCGAGGAATTTCATGATGGCGATACGGGCAGGATGTCCCAAAGCCTTGGCAAACCTTGCCAATGTTTCAGTCTTGATACAATATGTTTTCTTTTCAGCCATAATCAATGATGAATAATTAATTTTTGTGCAAAGGTAATCAATAATATCCAATTACACAAAATAATCATCGTAATTTTACGAATGTTTAACATTGATGGGAATATATCAGATTGTGGCGGAAATGCCACGTCAGAAATGTCATCAACGAACAGAAGTTCTGATCCTGTCTTTCATTATCGCCGCAAAATTGTCAATGGCCCAATCCACCCTCGGGCGACATGCAGCCATAAAGGAATGGGCACGGGGAGTAAGAGAGTATTCGGTATGAGGCGGCACTTCGGCATAAACCTTACGCACAAGGAAACCATCGGCTTCAAGATTTCTTAATGTCGATGTCAACACCTTCTGAGATATGTCGGGAATGGCCTTTTTAAGGTCAGTGAATCGCATAGGCTCTTGCTGCTGCATCATTTGGTGCATCAGCAAAAGTGACCATTTGTCGCCTACCCGAGCCAGAATGTTGCGTACGGGACAATCGGGGAATAAGGTCTCGCCCAAGTAGATATTGTTGTTTTTATCCATATAATATAAAACGTGAAAGACAGTAAGATTATTGTCTTTCACGTTTTAATTTTTGTATAGGAGATTTATTGCTCCACAACACCATCGCCCATGGTATATTGCTCCAACGAGCCGGCTTTTGCTTGGATGCAAATATATACCAAAGGTACGCTGCCCGTGCATTTGGTATTGCGGCTTACAGATGGCGCAACCCTGACGATACTGCCAGAAGTGACAGGCTCTTCCTTGCCATCAAGAATGAATACACCTTCTCCGCTCAACACAACATATACCTCCTCGTTCTGTTTGTGATGATGGAAAAACGGTACTGTACATCCTGGTGCAAGTGTGCCGAACGACACTTCCATGGATGTTGTGTTAAGAATGTCCTTCACAAATGCTTTTCCCTCAAAAGAGGCAATGTCTCCGACAGTGGCGATGCTATA
>JALERP010000156.1 GCA_022764085.1 Prevotella sp. | reverse complement strand
GTTTCGTTTTCCGCGCAGCTCAGACTCGCGACGACATTCAGGTAGTAGGTATTAACGACCTTTGCCCAGTAGATTACTTGGCTTACATGTTGAAGTATGACACTATGCACGGTGCTTTCCAGGGCACAATCGAGGCAGACGTAGAGAACAGCCAGCTGATTGTTAACGGAAAGAAGATCCGCGTAACAGCAGAGCGCAACCCAGCTGACCTGAAGTGGAACGAGGTTGAGGCTGAGTACGTTGTTGAGTCAACAGGTCTCTTCCTTACTCAGGAGAAGGCTCAGGCTCATATCGAGGCTGGTGCAAAGTACGTTGTAATGTCAGCTCCTTCTAAGGACGCCACTCCAATGTTCGTATGTGGTGTAAACTTTGACAAGTATGAGAAGGGAACTCAGTTCGTTTCTAACGCATCTTGTACAACTAACTGTCTGGCTCCTATCGCCAAGGTTCTGAACGACAAGTTCGGTATCACAGACGGTTTGATGACAACTGTTCACTCTACAACAGCTACACAGAAGACTGTTGACGGACCTTCTATGAAGGACTGGCGTGGTGGTCGTGCTGCTTCTGGCAACATCATCCCTTCTTCAACAGGTGCTGCTAAGGCTGTAGGTAAGGTTATTCCTGAGCTGAACGGCAAGCTGACTGGTATGTCAATGCGTGTTCCTACTCTTGACGTATCTGTTGTTGACTTGACTGTTAACCTGGCTAAGCCTGCCAAGTATGAGGAGATTTGCGCTGCCATGAAGGAAGCTTCTGAGGGCGAGCTGAAGGGTGTTCTGGGTTACACTGAGGATGCTGTCGTTTCTTCTGACTTCCTCGGCGACACTCGCACTTCTATCTTCGACGCCAAGGCTGGTATCGCTCTTACCGATACATTCGTAAAGGTTGTATCTTGGTATGACAACGAGATCGGTTACTCTAACAAGGTGCTCGAGCTCATCGCACACATGAAGAAGGTTAACGGTTAATCCTATTAACTCAAAAAGAATTAATTGGCTGCCCGACACTTTCATGTCGGGCAGCTTTTTTTATTAATGCAGGGACTATGCCCTGGTTTGGAATGTTTGGATGATGAAAAAGATGATAACCATACTTGGCCCGACGGCCTGCGGAAAGACTGCGCTTGCCGCTGCACTTGCCGCTGATATAAATGGAGAGATTATCAGTGGCGACTCCCGACAGGTATATCGTGGCATGGACATCGGTACGGGAAAGGACCTGGCTGACTATAGGGTGGGGGATATTGCCGTGCCTTTTCATCTCATAGACATCGTCGAACCGGGGACAAAGTATAATGTATATCAGTTTCAGCGTGACTTCATGCGTGCCTACGATGACATCAGGGGACGTGGCATGAATCCTATATTGTGCGGAGGCTCAGGACTTTATCTTGAATCGGTGCTCAGGGGCTACCGGTTGGCTCCCGTGCCTGAGAACAAGGAGTTGCGCAGGAGTCTTGAGGGGAAATCGTTGGCGGAACTGACAGGGATGCTGAGGGAGATAAAAAGCCGAAGCGGTCAGAAGATGCACAACTCTACCGACGTGGATACCGCGAAGCGTGCCATCCGTGCCATCGAGATTGAACTTTATCAGGGCGAGCATCCAGAAGAAACGGAGGATATAAAGCCCATTGACTCGCTCGTGATTGGATTGCAGATTGACGTGCAGCAGCGCAGGGACAAGATAACCCGGAGGCTGAAGGCGCGGTTTGAGGAGGGTATGGCCGACGAGATAAGGCGTATCCTCGATAGCGGAGTGCTTGCCGAGGACCTTATATATTATGGCCTGGAATATAAATATGTGACGGAATACGTGATTGGAGTGCGTGACTTCGACGAGACGTTCCGACTTCTTGAGATAGCTATCCACCAGTTCGCCAAGCGTCAGATGACTTGGTTTCGTGGCATGGAGAAGCGTGGAGTGAAAATCCATTGGGTTGACTCGTCGTTGCCGATGGAAGAAAAAATTATGGAGATAAAGAAATTATGGCAGTAGATACATCAAGATGGGGCATACTGTATTGCCCGCGAAAGTCAAACGGAGGTTCGCGAAAGCACCGCGAGAAGTTGGAGGGGGTGCTTGCGTCACGAAAAGTTGAGTATGATATTGTGCAGAGCGAATCCACGGAGAGTGTGGAGCGATTGGTGCGCATGCTTGTCAACAATGGCTACAAGACGATTGTCATTGTTGGCGGTGACACTGCGCTCAACGATGCGGTTAATTGCCTTATGCAGATCAGTTTAGAGGAGCGTAACGGCATATCCTTGGGCGTGATACCCAATGGCGTGCTCAACGACTTTGCCAAGTTTTGGGAACTGAAAGACAGTGATATTGAGGGAGCTGTTGATGCCATAGTCAAACATAGGATAAGGACGGTGGACTTGGGTTGTATCAGATATGTCAACAAAAATGGCGAAGACTGTCACCGTTATTTCCTGAACTGTGTGAATGTGGGACTTATTGCCGACATAATGAATCTCAGGCGTCAGACACACAGGTTGTTAGGTTCGCGCACATTGTCTTTTGTAGTATCTGCCTTGCTGATGCTTTTCCACAGGATGGAGTATAAGATGAGCATTAAGATTAATTCGGAAAGTATCCAGCGCAAGCTGATGAACGTGTGTATAGGAAGCGGTCCTGGTTATGGGCAGACTCCGAATGCCGTGCCGTATAATGGACTTGTGGATGTGTCTATAGTAAGTCACACTGAGATAACCCAGTTGTTCCATGGCCTGTGGCTGTTATTCACAGGACGTTTCCTGAATCACCGAAACGTATTGCCTTTCCGCACAGGTAAGGTGGAATTTGAGAGTGCCGCCCATGCCTTGATAGGAATAGACGGCCGTATGCTTGGCAGCGTACATGGAGCTTTCACCATCACTGTGGAGCGGGAAGTGGTGAACTTCCTAATCCCCTAACTCTTAATTGACTTCGTCGATTGCTGACTTCACCTCAGCATAGTTCGAGCAAGTTCGGCTCTGCATTCGGTTTGCGCAGCAATTCTTAATTTTTAACTCTTAATTCTTCACTCCCTTCATCCTAAGTCGGAAATCCTTTGGAGCTTGGCTTCGTCCTCAATACGTATCATGCGTCCTTCAAGACTTATGACACCTTCAGCCGCGAGGGCTGAGAGAGTGCGTATGGCATTACTTGTAGTCATACATGAGATGTTGGCGATGTCCTCGCGGCTTGTGGTAAGTTTTAGGGTCTTGCCATCGTCCTCTACACCGAATTTATCCTTTATGGTGATGATGGCTTCCGCCAGTCGGGCGCGGATGTGTTTTTGCGTGAGTGTGACTGTCAGGGTGTCGGCATCGCCAAGCTTGGCTGCAAGTTGCCTGAGGAAGAATACTCCTACCATGGAATTGCCGACAATGATATTCTTGATGACATCAACAGGTATTTGGCACAGGACGCTCTGTTCGAAGGCGGTTGCCCCGGTGATGTACTTCTCGCCGACAAATGCGGCACGGTAGCCGAAAATTTCCTTGGGCTTAATCATTCTCACTATTTGTTGTCTTCCCGCCATTCCTGTCTTATAAATCTTCACCTTTCCTTCTAACAAGTACAATAAATCCTGAGGGGCGTGGTCTTCTACGTAGATAGCCTCGTTTTTCCCGTACTTGCGGATTACGATATTATCCACCAGAAACTTCCTTTGCTCCTCAGTCATCGGCTCCCAAATGCCAGTCATCGACTGAGCAACGTGCTGTTTGTTATATTTAGAGTTATCTGTCATCGCTATCTTGATAATTATCCTATTTTCGAGTGCAAAAATACAAAAAATGCCTCATATATGAAAGAAATAATGCAAAAAGTGTGTCAAAAACATAAAAAAAGGGGTATTTATTCAAAAAAAGTGGGGAAAAGTTTTGTCGGTTTGGGAAAAATGCGTACCTTTGAGCGTGAAACTAACTAATTGTACCAAATAGCAGGAATCTATGAGTTATTTAAGATTTGAAAAAGCTGTAATGACAAACCTGGAGGAAAGCCTCCGTAAGGAACTGCTTAGGACGAACCGTTCGGGTGCATACTCGTGTTCGACCATCGTTGACTGTAATACCCGCAAGTATCACGGTCTGCTGGTAGTGCCAGTGCCCGAACTGGACGACGAGAACCATGTTCTGCTGTCGTCGCTCGACCCAACCGTTATCCAGCATGGGGCGGAGTTCAACCTCGGACTCCACAAGTACCAGGGCAACAATTACAGTCCCAAAGGTCACAAGTATATTCGAGAGTTTGACTGTGACAAAGTTCCCACCACCGTATATCGTGTAGGTGGAGTCGTATTAAAAAAAGAAGTGGTGTTCCAGCACTATGAGGACCGCATTCTGATTCGTTATACCCTCGTTGATGCACATTCTGCCACCACTCTCCGTTTCCGTCCGTTCCTTGCATTCAGGAGCGTCCGCCAGTTCACTCATGAGAACTCGACGGCAAGTCGCGCCTACGAAGAGGTTGACAATGGTATCCGCACGAAGATGTATGCCGGCTATCCATTCCTTTACATGCAGTTCAGCAAGAAGAACCAGTTTGTCTTCCAGCCTGACTGGTATCGTGGAGTGGAGTATCCCAAGGAGCAGGAGCGTGGTTATGCATCCAATGAGGACTTGTATGTTCCAGGATATTTCGAGATGGACATCAAGAAGGGCGAGAGCATCGTGTTCTCGGCTTCTACATCCCAGATAAAGACCTCCACCCTGAGCTCACTTTTCGAGAAGGAGGTTGAAGCCCGTTCGCCGCGCGACAACTTCTTCCACTGCTTAGTGAACGCCGCCCATCAGTTCCATAAGCGCGAGAAGAACGACGACCGTTATCTTCTTGCCGGTTATCCGTGGTTCAAGTGCCGCGCACGCGACACGTTCATTGCATTGCCTGGTCTTACCCTCGCCATCGACGAGCAGGACTACTTCGAGCTTGTGATGCAGACTGCCGAGAAGGGACTGCGCGAGTTTATGGAGGGCAAGCCGCTCAGTGTGAAGATCTACGAGATGGAGCAGCCTGACGTGCCTCTTTGGGCAATATGGGCAATACAGCAGTATGCCAAGTCGGCAGGACGCGACAAGTGCTCGCAGATGTATGGAAAGCTCCTTGAGGATCTTATACATTATATTATTGACGGCAATCATCCAAACCTCCGTCTTGACGACAACGGACTTCTCTATGCCGAGGGCCGCGACAGAGCCATCACATGGATGAACTCTACTGCCAACGGACGTCCTGTAGTGCCGCGCACAGGTTATATCGTCGAGTTCAACGCTCTGTGGTATAATGCCTTGAAGTTCTGCGCATCGATAGCTACAGACAATGGCCGCACAGACGAGGCTGCCGAGTTGAATGACCTGGCAGACGTGGCCGGCGAGTCGTTCGTAAGCACATTCCTCAACGAATACGGCTACCTCTATGACTATGTGGATGGCAATATGGTTGACTGGAGCGTTCGCCCGAACATGCTGTTCACCGTGGCATTCGACTACTCTCCGCTCAACAAAGAGCAGAAGAGAAGTGTGCTCGACATCTGCACCCGTGAGTTGCTTACACCCAAGGGACTGCGTTCGCTCTCGCCGAAGAGCGGTGGTTACAACCCGATGTATGTAGGCCAGCAGACACAGCGCGACTATGCCTACCATCAGGGTACGGCATGGCCTTGGCTCGAAGGATTCTATTTCGAGGCATGTATCAAGTTGTATAAGCACACACGTCTTAGCTTCATCGAGCGCCAGCTTGTAGGCTTTGAGGATGAGATGTCTTACCATGCACTTGGTTCAATATCAGAACTTTTCGACGGCAACCCGCCGTTCCACGGACGCGGTGCCATGTCGTTTGCCATGAACGTGGCAGAGATTCTGCGTGCATCCAAGATGCTGGCTCAGCAAAATGTTTACCAGAAATAAAGAAGGAGGACTGAGATATGAAAGTATTAATGTTTGGATGGGAGTATCCTCCTCACGTATTCGGCGGTCTCGCAACAGCCAACTATGGTATCAGCCAGGGACTTTATGCCCAGGGAGATATTGAGACCGTATTGTGTCTGCCTCGTCCTTTCGGCGATGAGGACACGTCTGCTTGCCGTATTGTAGCCATGAATGCCGTGCCTATCGCTTGGCGCGACGTTGACTATGACTATGTCAAGAACCGTATCGGCAATGTTATGGATCCCGACTACTACTTCAAGTTGCGCGACCATATCTACGCTGACTTCAACTATATGAATGTCAATGATCTCGGAGCAATGGAGTTTGCGGGTGGCTATCCCTCTAACCTCCACGAGGAAATCAACAACTACTCAATCATTGCCGGCCAAGTGGCGCGCACTGAGGAGTTTGACATCATTCACGCACACGACTGGCTTACATATCCTGCGGGCATCCACGCCAAGCAGGTGAGCGGCAAACCATTGTGCATCCACGTTCATGCCACTGACTTCGACCGTTCACGCGGAAAGGTCAATCCTACGGTTTATTCTATTGAGAAGAACGGTATGGACTGGGCAGACTGCATCATGTGTGTGTCTGAGCTTACACGCCAGACCGTCATCAACCAGTATCATCAGGATCCGCGCAAGTGTTTCACTGTACACAATGCCGTATATCCATTGAAGAAGGAGTATGACGAGATACCACGTCCCGACCACACCGGTCGCGATAAGGTGGTCACCTTCCTTGGACGTATCACCATGCAGAAGGGTCCGGAGTATTTCGTCGAGGCTGCCAACATGGTGCTTCACCGTACGCGCAACGTGCGTTTCTGTATGGCAGGTTCGGGCGACATGATGGATGCCATGATATACCTTGCAGCCGAGCGCGGTATTGCCGACCGATTCCACTTCCCCGGATTCATGCGCGGCAAGCAGGTATATGAGTGCCTGAAGGATTCCGACGTGTATGTGATGCCTTCGGTGAGCGAGCCTTTCGGTATCTCCCCGCTTGAGGCGATGCAGTGCGGAACACCGTCTATCATCTCCAAGCAGAGCGGTTGTGCCGAAATTCTTGACAAGTGCATCAAAACAGACTATTGGGACATCTATGCCATGGCCGACGCCATGTACTCTCTCTGCACCAACGAGTCGCTCCACGAATACCTCAAGGTTGAAGGAAAGAACGAAGTTGATCAGATTACCTGGGAGAAGGTAGGCGAGCGCATATACAATGTATACAGCAGCCTCATCCACTAACCCACAGGCCCGCTAAAGTATAACAAGAGTCACATTCACACTACTTACGCTGGCCTCCAAAAGGCTTACTGCCACAGCCAGCCTTAAAACCCCAATTCATCATGAAAACAGTTTGTCTTTATTTCGAGATACACCAGAATATCCACCTGAAGCGTTACCGTTTCTTCGACATCGGCACTGACCACTACTACTACGATGACTACGAGAACGCACGCTCCATCTCCGAAACAGCCGAACGTTCCTACGTGCCTGCCATCGAAGCACTCATTGAAATGGCCAAGGCCAATCCCGACTATTTCAAGTGTGCCTTCTCGCTTTCGGGCTGTGCCATCGAACAGCTTGAGAACCACGCTCCCCAGGTCATCGAACTCCTGCAGCAGCTCAACGAGACTGGCTGCGTCGAGTTCCTGGCCGAGCCTTACTCGCATGGTTTCTCCTCACTGAAGAACGAAGAGACCTTCCGCGACGAAGTGAAGCGTCTCTGCACCAAGGTGAAGAACCTCTTTGGCAAAGAACCCAAGATCTTCCGCAACTCCTGCCTCATCTACAGCGATGAAATCGGCGAACTCGTTGCCTCCATGGGCTTCAAGGGCATGCTTGCCGAAGGTGCCAAGCACGTATTGGGCTGGAAGAGTCCTCACTTCGTCTACAACTGCAACCGCAACCCGCAGCTCAAGCTCCTGTTGCGCGACCACTCGCTGTCAGAGGACATCTCCTACCGCTTCAACGACTCTTCCTGGAGCGAATACCCCCTCTTCGCCGACACCTATGCCAACTGGATTGCCAACCTCCCCGAAGAGGAGCAGGTCATCAACATCTTCATGGAGCTGTGTGCACTCGGCATCTTCCAGCCGCTGTCGTCCAACATCCTGGAGTTCATGAAGGCCCTTCCCGCCCAGTTCAAGGAACGCGGCATCT
>JALERP010000121.1 GCA_022764085.1 Prevotella sp. | reverse complement strand
TTAAGGAGTTAAGGAGTTAAGGAGTTAAGCCAAATGTATTTGCGCTTATATCCAAGGCTCTAAACTAATGGCTTTTTTCGCTACCGCTCAAGGAAACTCCTCCCAGCGACCAAAGGGAGCGATAACTCCTTAACTCCTTAAATCCCAATAATTTGAGCAAATGCAAAACTTGAATAAAGAATACTATTATGATTGAAATACAAAACTTATGCAAGTCGTTCGGGGACAAGGATGTGCTGAAAGACATCACCACAACATTTGAGAATGGCAAGACAAACCTCATCATCGGCCAGAGTGGCTCGGGGAAAACCGTACTGATGAAAAACCTTGTAGGATTACTTGACCCTACAAGCGGGCACGTTCTGTATGATGGCCGTGATTTTGTTAGTATGACGAAGAAGGAAAAAATCACTCTTAGACGCGAGATGGGAATGATTTTCCAGAGTGCCGCACTGTTTGACTCACAGACTGTGCTTGAAAACGTCATGTTCCCTTTAGACATGTTCTCCAATATGACATTGCGCGACCGCATAAAAAGAGCACGCACGTGCCTCGACCGTGTAAACCTGGTTGATGCTGAGACGAAATTCCCTGGCGAGATTTCCGGTGGAATGCAGAAGCGTGTAGCCATTGCGCGTGCCATCGCACTAAATCCCCAGTATCTGTTTTGCGACGAGCCTAACTCCGGTCTTGACCCCAAGACATCCCTTGTAATCGACGAGTTGTTGCACAGCATCACCAAGGAATACAATATCACCACAATAATTAATACCCATGACATGAATTCGGTGATGGGCATCGGCGAGAACATAATCTTCATATACGAAGGACATAAGGAATGGCAAGGGAAAAGCAAGGACATTATGGGAACCACCAACCAAAAGCTTGCCGACTTCATATTTGCGAGCGACCTGCTAAAGAAAATGAGAAGTACATATATGGAAAAGATGAAGTAAATCGCTTTACTTCATCTTCCATACTCCGTTGACTTCAACCATCGGAACGACTATTTCCTCGTTTACACTGTCGCCAAAGCACAACATAAGGAATACATTGGTGATATTTGTCATACTGTCGGTCTTGGCATTCAATATTCTAACTTCCTTCACCCCCTGATGAGCCTTTTTCTGGGTAAGTAAATACTGCTTGGCATTCACCACGAGCTGCTCGCGATAATGATGTGGCAAACTGTCCGTTCCGTTAAAACCGTCAGTAAAATATCCATAGCCCCCACCAATGAGGCTGTCGTAATACTCCTTTGCCGCCTTAGCCGCAAAATCCTCGCGACTCGGACCTTGATTGCCGCCACCGCAAGACATTACCAGAAACATCATAGCGGCAATCGCCATAAGAATACATCTCATTCCTAATTCCTAATCCCTAATTCCTAATTCCTAATCCCTAATTCCTAATCCCTAATTCACTTCACTTTTGTCTAATAAAGATATTTATCGGTGTTCCTGAGAGATTCCAATTTTCACGTATCTTGTTTTCGAGGAAACGCTTGTAAGGTTCCTTGATATACTGAGGCAAATTAGCATAGAATACGAACGACGGAATCTGGGTGTTCGGCAACTGTGAGCAGTACTTTATCTTGATGTACTTGCCCTTGATAGAGGGTGGCGGATAGGCTTCTATCAGAGGAAGCATCACCTCGTTGAGCTTGGTTGTTCCTATCTTAGCCGTGCGATGTAGATATACATCCTTTGCCGTCTCAAGGACTTTGAATATGCGCTGCTTTGTCAGGGCAGAGGCGAATACTATGGGGAAATCAGTGAAGGGGGCCATACGGCTGCGTATGGCATCGGTGAAGGTGTCTATTACCTTCTGCGTCTTATCCTCCACAAGGTCCCACTTGTTAACCACTACCACAAGACTCTTGTTATTCTTCTGAATAAGTTGGAATATATTCATATCCTGTGCCTCGATACCACGTGTGGCATCAAGCATAAGAATGCATACATCACTGTTCTCAATAGCACGGATTGAGCGCATCACGCTATAGAACTCCAGGTCTTCGGTCACCTTGTTTTTCCGTCGGATTCCGGCAGTGTCAACAAGATAGAAGTCGAAGCCAAATTTGTCATATCTTGTATAGATGCTGTCGCGGGTGGTACCTGCTATCTCGGTGACTATATTACGTTCCTCGCCAATGAAGGCATTGATTATGCTGCTTTTTCCTGCATTAGGACGTCCAACCACTGCAAAACGAGGAATACCTTCTTCAAGTAAGTCTGAATTATCCGGCTTCAGTTTCTCTAACACCATATCCAAAAGGTCACCAGTACCACTGCCCGTGGCAGCAGAGATGCAGAAGGGGTCGCCCAATCCCAACTTATAAAACTCTGCCGCATAATACTGCTCCAGATTATTGTCAGCCTTGTTTGCAACAAGTATAACAGGCAGCTTTGTGCGACGAAGTATCTGGGCTACATCCTCGTCCCAATCAGTCACACCATTATGAACGTCAACAAGGAAAAGAACAAGGTCTGCCTCTTCTGTGGCGATAACCACCTGTTTGCGGATTTCCTCTTCGAATATGTCGTCTGAGTTGACTACCCAACCACCGGTATCAACTACCGAAAACTCACGGCCACACCATTCGCACTTGCCATATTGGCGGTCGCGTGTCGTGCCCGCTTCATCACTGACTATCGCCTTGCGCGACTTTGTCAGTCTATTAAAAAGCGTCGATTTGCCCACATTGGGCCGTCCGACAATTGCTACTAAGTTTCCCATTTATATTAAATTAAATATGTTTATTCTGTTATATAAGAATGAAGTTTGATTACCTAATTCCTAATCCCTAATCCCTAATTCCTAATCCCTAATTCCTAATCCCTAAACCGGATTATATCCAAAGCTGTCGAGTTCTTTTTCCGAACTGCGCCAATCCTTGTCCACCTTAACAAAGACTTCAAGATATACGCTCTTCCCGAAGAATTTTTCAAGTGACTTTCGGCTCTCGGTTGACACCTTTTTCAGAGCAATCCCTTGATGTCCAATGATAATTCCCTTTTGCGAATCACGCTCCACAAAGATTATGGCATTTATATGAATGTGCTTGGCATCTTCTTTGAATCGCTCCACCTTCACCTCTACGGAATACGGTATCTCCTTGTCGTAATAAAGAAGGATTTTCTCACGGATTATCTCACTCACAAAGAATCGCGCCGGCTTGTCTGTCAACTGCTCCTTGTCGAAATAAGGTGGACAATCAGGCAAAAGCTCACCAATTCTCTTCAACAACATGTCAGTGCCGAATTTGTTCTTTGCTGAAATTGGCAATATCTCCGCATTCGGCAAGAGCGAGTGCCATCTCTCTACAATCTCACCCAATGTCTTTTGGTCACTCTGGTCGATTTTGTTTATCAACAACAGTACAGGTACAGTCATCTTCGCCACCTTGTCAAGAAAATCCTTGTTCTTCTCTGGATTCTCAACAACGTCGGTGACATACAGCAAGACATCAGCATCAGCAAGGGCTGACTCCGAGAATGCGAGCATCGACTCCTGTAACTTATAATTGGGCTTCAATACTCCAGGTGTGTCTGAAAAAACAATCTGCATCTCCGGCGTATTGACGATACCCATAATGCGGTGACGAGTTGTCTGGGCCTTAAAAGTAGCAATACTGATGCGCTCGCCTACAAGCTGGTTCATCAAAGTTGACTTACCCACATTGGGATTACCTACGATATTTACAAATCCTGCCTTGTGCATACATTTTTATATTAATATGAATTGACAAAAAGCGCACCCCTGCGACATTAATCGAAGGAGCACGCTTACTATATTCCAATCAGAGCAATTTTCTGTTGATTACTTCGCCGGAGCTGAAGCTGCCGCGCCGTCGTACGCCCACTTGTAGTATGATGCACCGTGGACGAATCCTGCGCCGAATGCAGTGAATATCAAATTGTCACCTTTCTTGAGCTTGCTCTCGTTTTCCCATAGAGCCAATGGAATGGTAGCCGCACTGGTATTTCCAAAATGCTCGATATTTACCATCACATTGTCCATCGGGAGTTCCAGTCTTTTAGCTACTGCCTCGATGATACGCATATTGGCCTGATGAGGCACCACAAAAGCAATATTGTCCTTATTTAGACCATTGCGCTCTGCTATAAGAGCACAATCGTCACTCATGCTCGTCACTGCATAACGGAACACCGTGCGTCCCTCCTGATACAGGTAGTGAAGACGATGGTCAACGGTGAAATGCGACGGTGCACATACAGAACCTCCCGCCTTTATATGCAGGAACGGCAATCCCTTGCCATCTGTACGGAAATGAGCATCCATCACACCGATATTCTCCTCTTCTGTTGCTTCTACAAGAACAGCTGCTGCACCATCTCCAAAGAGAGCGCATGTAGAGCGGTCCTTATAATCAATCACAGACGACATCTTATCGGCTCCAATTACAATGATCTTCTTGCATCTTCCACTCTGAATCATTGAAGCTGCCATGTCCAAAGTGTAGAGGAAACCGCAACAGGCTGCCCACATGTCAAATGCAAAGGCATTCTTCAAACCAAGTTTACCCAACACAATCGATGCGGTGGAAGGAAACTTGTAGTCTGCGGTAGATGTTGTTACGATGAGTGCGTCAATGGTATCAGGATCAACACCAGTCTTCTGGATAAGCTGCTTGGCAGCCTTACGCGCCATATAGGAAGTGCCGAGTCCCTCTTCTGTAAGGATTCGGCGCTCTTTTATTCCTACACGCGTCATAATCCACTCGTCGTTGGTGTCCACCATTCTCGACAACTCCTCGTTATTAAGGACATAGTCGGGAACGTAACCGCCCACTCCAGTGATTATCGCGTTGATTTTACCCATTATTCAGCCGTTTCGTCCTTTACGATAGCACCCTTACCTCTGTAGTAACCGCAGGTGGGGCATACTGTGTGATAGATGTAGTAAGCGCCACAGTTAGGGCATACTGCCAGTGTAGGTGCTACTGCCTTGTCATGAGTTCTTCTCTTAAGTGTACGAGTCTTCGACTGTCTTCTTTTAGGATGTGCCATAATTTTTTAAATGTTTAAATCTTATTTTTCTTTTATTTTCAACAACTCACTCCAACGAGGATCTATCGAATCTTCAATCTCAACGTCACTTCGGGTGGCGGAATGCGCTTCTAACGCCTTCATCATTTCACGATTGCATTTACCAGGTGCATGAACGTGCTTGATTGGGATATTCAACACTATAGATTCATATATGAACCACGATACGTCGAGGATGCCTTCATCCTCTGCTACGGTCACGAGGTCATCGTCTTCCGAGTATTCTTTTCCAAAC
>JALERP010000093.1 GCA_022764085.1 Prevotella sp. | reverse complement strand
CGACACGTCAAGTTCTGAAGTATCTGAAACGTCTTCAAGACTTAGGAAAGATAGCTCGTGTAGGTGGGCGAAAAATGGGAGAATGGAAAATTATCGATGAAGAATACGAGGGATTCTTTGATAGAATATGAAGGAGTACATCCCTGTATGGGCATAAATTTAACTTGCTGGTAACATGCCAAGCTACATATATATAACAAAAATGGCAGTCATAGCTGTTGGGCTATGACTGCCATTTTTATTCTATCTAATATTATTTTTCTATCCTTATCCTCGCATCCACTGCCACCACATCGTCGCCATCGGCAAGCAGGGGATTGATGTCTAGTTCCTTTATCTCGGTAGCAAAGCGCAGAAGGGTGGATAGGCGGACGATGATCTCGGTGTATTTCTTCTCATTGACTCCCTTTTGCCCTCGCGTACCTTTTATTATCTTATATGCACGCAAGGAATGAATCATCGACGAGGCCTCGGGATAGGACAAGGGGGCAAGACCACTCGACACGTCCTTCAACACCTCGACGAAGATGCCTCCCATGCCACAGAGAACAACATGACCGAATTTCTCCTCATATTTTGCACCTATGAACAGCTCAGTGCCACGCAACATCTTCTGCACCATCACCGCACGGGCACCCTCTATCTCCATCATGCGCTCAAACTCCAAGGCAAGATGTTTCTCGGTGCGTATGTTCAACGCCACTCCGCCAACATCGCTCTTATGAATTGGTCCCACCACCTTCGCAACAACGGGATAACCAATCTTGTTGGCAAAGTCGATGAGCTGCTGCTTGTCGTCGCTCACCTTCTCGGGCACCATCGGTATGCCGGCACACTCGAAGAGTTGGCGCACCACCTGGGGCTCGACAAATCCATCTTCCTTTATCTCGGATATTATCTGACGAATGCGAGGTACATCCACACCAAAGAGCTCTATCTCGGGACGAGCGGGACTTGGAGTGGAGATGATACGCGAGAGTGACACAGCCAGGGTAACCTCGTCGCTGAAATTGACATGTCCTTTTTTAAGGAACTCTGCCACCTCGGGACCGGCAGTATGCAATGACGGAAGGATGGGGAATATAGGTTTCTTACATTCCAATATTTTCTTGTGCAGCACATCGTATGTCTCGAAGAGTTTCACAAGTCCCGGTGTTCCAAAGATTACCATGATGGCATCCACCTCGTCGAATCGGTTGTCACAGTAGTCAATGGCAGTGGCGAGTTGTTCGGGAGTACCCGTCGCAAGGATATCTATCGGGTTGGCAACCGATGCTCCGGGGAAGAGCTTTGACTTAAGTTCTTCGGCAGCCTCACCCGTAAACTGCGGCACTTGCAGTCCGCCTTTCGACAAGGCATCTGTGAGCATGACTCCCGGACCGCCTGCATGGGTGACGATAGCGAAGCCCCCCCTAACCCCCCGAGGGGGGAATGCAGGCGGCAGCTTACCCCCCTCGGGGGGAAGGGGGGGCTGTGGCTCACACATAAATATGCACCCCACAGTAGTCAGTTCCTCGCGCGAGAAACATCTCACTATTCCTGCCTTGCGGAAGAGAGCCTCAACAGCAGAATCGCTCGACGCAATGGCACCGGTGTGCGATGATGCAGCCCTACTGCCGCTCTCGCTCGAACCGCTCTTGATGGCTGCTATGCGACAACCTTTCCTTATTAGCGAACTGGCATGGAAAAGCAGTTTGTCGGGATTGGAGATATTCTCCACGTACAACAATTTTATCGTAGGATCAGTATCTGGATTGAAATTCTCATCCATATACTGCAACACATCCTCAATACCAATCTGCTTGCCATTGCCAATAGACCAAACAGAATTAAACTGCAGTCCCTTCATCACTGCCGACTCAAGGATGAACACTGCAGTGGCTCCCGAACCGCTGATAAAATCCACTCCTTTGGGATTAAGATTCGGAATGGGTTTGGTGAATACGCTGTGATGCCAGTTGTTGAGCAGTCCGATACAATTCGGACCTATCAGCGAGGCATCATATTTCCTACATGTCTCGAGGATGTCAGCCTCTAATCGCGCCCCCTCTTCAGTCTCCTCGCCGAATCCCGCCGAAATGATGATGAATGCCCTTGTCTGCTTCTCCGCAGCAAGAGACTTCACCGTATCTGGACAGAATCGCGCCGGTATGACAAGAATGGCAAGTTCCGTCGGCGGCAGTTCCGTGACATCGTGAAACACTTTGATACCCTGCACCTCGTCTTCCTTGGGATTGACGATACGCAACGTTCCCTTGTAGCCACCCTGAAGTATGTTCCTCACGATGGCACCACCCGGTTTGTGGTAATTGTTAGAACCGCCCACCACTACTATGGATTGCGGTTGTATCAGTTCCTTGTTTATCATACTTATGTCTTTTTGCCCACAAAGATAATTCTTTTTCCCAAAATAGAGCTATTCTGAAACATAATTCTTTTGTTTTTATTTAAAAAAAGAAGAATTATTTGTGAATATGGATATTATTTCTTATTTTTGCCGGAAAAAATGTATAACAGTTTAAAATAACAAAAAACCATGTATAGAAGGAAACTATTACTGATGCTTTCCGCACTGATGGTCGGAATCATCTCCATTGCAGCCCCGCGAACAGCGGAGCAAGCTAAGAAAATAGCCGCAGAACAAGCGCGCAAGTTAGGTATCAACGCAGCATCGCCGCAGATGACGAAAACCGCCCCACGACGCTCTGCCCCAACAGGACAGGACGGAGCAATTAACGGAGCGGAGGGCTTGACAACTGGCGGGAACTGTTATTACTACGTCTTCAACAACGGTGACAACAATGGCTTCACCATTGTCTCAGGAGATGACCTGATGCCCGAGATAGTTGGATATTCCGACAAAGGCTCATTCTCCGAGGAGAACATGCCTGCCAACATGAAGTCGTTCCTGATGGCTTACGAGCAGACCCTCGACAAGGTGGCAGAGGGGGACGCCAAGGCGATTAAGATTGTGGAAGAACTGAAGGCACGGCGCGCCGCAAGCACCGGTGCATATACCGTGGGCGACATCTTGCTTGGCAATATCCAATGGAACCAGACGGAGCCATACAACCTTCTTTGTCCCACATACTTGACCACTGGCGGATATAAGCACTGCGCCACAGGCTGCGGCGCCACCGCCATGGCACAGATTATAATGTATCACAAATGGCCGAAGGAGCTCACCGTGGATATCCCCAACTACATCACTGATTATTACGGCATAAGAAAATCGTGGGAGGGAGTGAAGGTGGAACCTGAGGGACACCCCTACGACTGGGACAACATGCTGGAGAACTATGGCACCCAAAATTACACCGATGAGCAGGCATTAGCAGTGGCACAACTGATGAGCGACGTGGGACGTGCTGTCAAGATGGAGTATGGCCCTGAATCGACATCTTACAGCAATATGCCATTCTCAGCCCTTACCACATACTTCGACTACGACCCCGACTTTATCCAGATGATAAACCGTCAGTTTGTGTCACTTGCCCAGTGGACAGAAATTATCAAGAAGGACATCAACGAGCGAAGACCTGTATTTTATTACGGAACCTCCAACAGCGGCGGACACATGTTCGTGTGCGACGGATATGACAGCAACGACTTTTTCCACATCAACTGGGGTTGGGGCGGACTGTGCGACGGATTCTTCGACATCACCATCCTCAACCCCTACAATAGCGAAGACATAGGGGCAAGCAACACCTTAGACGGATTTGACATGATGAACAGCATCATCGTGGGCATCCAGCCAAATAACGGCATAGAGGACAAGCCGCAATGGGATTTCCCGGTATTATCTGCCGATATAATCCAAGAGCACAAAATAACAAAGGCGGAACGCCAGAACAAGAATGACATATTCATATTGACCCCAGGAATGATAATACGAAACCTCAGCGGAAAGACATTTAGTGGAGATATAGGCTTTGCCAATATCGACAATGATGGCAATATGACTATTATAGGATCCTTTAGTGTTGCTCTTAAACCCAATTATTATGCCGGTCCGCTTGAATCAAGGTACGCTTTCCCCGTGGGCAAAAACACCGTTGTGGCAGTGGAGAGGCCCAATGGCAGCTCAGAATGGAGGATGGTGAACGGCGCAATGGCAAATGCCCTCTCACTTATGGTCACAGAAAACAGCTTAGCAATTGCCGAACCTGAATTATTGGACATTAACGTACTGAGCAAGGAGATTACAGCGGGAAGCGGGGATGTTGAGGTGGAAATAACCAACAACACCGGCAAAGACTATTACGGACGCATATATGTATTCGTGACCGACACAAAGGAGGAGTTTGATGCAGAAAAAGAGACAGGCAAGCTGACATCTGATAATACCATTCCATTGGGTCTCGACCAAGGACAGAGCATAAAGAAAAGCGTGACACTCACCACCAATGACACAAACAAGGAGCTTTGGCTCACATTCTGCGATGACAACGGGTACGTGCTTGGTAGCACCGCCGTAACCACAATAGCCAATCCGGAACCAATGTTTGTCATCGCCGGATATAGCATCGACGGCAAGGAAATAACATCCGAAAGCGAAATTGTCAGACTGCAAACCAACCTTGGAATATTCGACATGGCATTTGCACACAATACCGCTGCACCGAAGATTGCCATCCACGTGAAGAACCTCGGGGCTGACGGAACGTTCTCTGCAAGGCTATACAACGAATGTGACGCAACAGGCAACCCCTTATTGTACTATGACAAATCCGAGGCGGTCAAACTGGAAATTCCCGCTGGCGAAACGAGGGACATCACAAGCATTTCAGCAAATGAAGGCAAGTCAATAAACCTGTGGACACTGCAGCGCACCTCAACTCCATTAATAATTGGAGACGTTCCTTTTGGACAAGTGTTCAACAACGGCGAATTCTTCCTGATTTATGCCTATAATGACGGCACAGCCGGAATATCAGTACCAGTAATGGAACTTGAAACCACAGGAAAGATATACAACACAAGGGGACAAAGAGTGAAGACACCAAGTGAGAAGGGTATATATATAATAGGTAAGAAGAAGGTTTTAGTGAAATAAGAAACTGCCATTTTGTGCAATCCAAGCACAAAATGGCAGCTTTTTTTATGCCCAATAATAGAAAAATTTAGCACTTTGATAGATTTCATATAAAAAAAATGCCAAAATGTTTGGTTGTTACAAATATATTGCTTACCTTTGCATCGAAATATTTAATATTAACACTAATTTTCACACAGCAATGAAACGTATGTATTTTGACAATTATTCGCTTCAGGCTCTTTCCGAACTGCACCGCTACCGTGCAGTTATGTTTAGTCCGACTGTTTAATTCTTCGGGTTCAGACCTTTTGTCTGTAACTCTATGACATACTTGGCTTCACTCAAAAAGAAGTCAGGCATGGGAGCATTGTACCCAATCGTATAGAATTAAACATAATTTCACACTAAACAAACAAAGATTTTAATATGGAAAAGCCAACAATAAAAGAAGTAGAAGAGTGGTTGATGACGCTGTATAACACCTGCGAGGCAAGTATCACGCCTGCCGAAAGAGCAGAACAGCAAAAGTATGCAACAATGGTGCAGAGACCCAGCGACAAGAAGTTCCTGGTGAAGATGCTCGACGAGTCGTCGCAGATACGCGACTCCAAGAAACTCGCCAAGCGCATCAAGACCCTCATCGACGAATATGGAGTGCCCGAGTTCCTCAACGGACGCGACCGCTTCCTGTTCAAGATGTACCAGTCGTTCGGTCACTATTTCTATCCCATTGCCATACCTATCATCAAGAAGCGCCTTCGCATGGACACCTCGCGCGTCATCATCGACGCTGCACGTCCTAACCTCACCAATCACCTTGCCACACGTTTCGACCAGAAGATTGGCCAGAACGTCAACCTGCTCGGTGAGGTGGTGCTCGGAGACGAAGAAGCCGACAAGCGCTACTATAGCTATCTCGAGGCTCTCAAGGAACCCGACATCAACTATATCTCGGTGAAGATTTCGGGTATCTACGCCCAGACACACGCGCTCAACTATGAGGAGTCATTCCCCGAACTTGTTCGCCGTATGTCGGAACTCTACCAGGCTGCCATCGACAATCCCTACGTTGACGAATACGGCAAGAAGCGCGCCAAGTTTATCAACCTCGACATGGAGGAGTATAAGGACGCCCATCTGACAATGCGTCTCTTCAAGGAAGTATTGTCGAAGCCAGAGTTCCTCACCTACTCCGCCGGTATCGTGGTGCAGTCTTACCTGCCCGACGCATGGGGATTCCAGACCGAGCTGCTCGAGTTTGCGAAGGAGCGTTGCTCCCGCGGCGGTGCTCCTATCAAGATGCGTATCGTGAAGGGCTGTAACCTCGATATGGAGACCGTTGTCGCCTCTCTGCGCGGATGGGAGAACCCGGTTCGCCCGAACAAGACCGAGGTCGATGCCAACTACCTGCACATCATCGAGCGCGGACTGCTGCCCGAGAACTCCAAGTATCTGCACATCGGTATGGCCTCGCACAACCTCTACACCATATCATACGCTTACTTGCTCACTCAGAAATATGGCACCCCGAAGGAGACATTCTGCTTCGAGATGCTCGAGGGTATGGCCGACCACGTATGGCGCGCTCAGTCGAAGTTGGGCAACCACGTGATTCTCTATACTCCGGTGGTGAAGGACGAGCACTTCCTCAACGCCGTGTCTTATCTCGTGCGTCGTATGGATGAGAACACTGCTCCCGACAACTTCCTCACCCACTCGTTCAACCTCAAGCCCAACACCGAGGCATGGGACTTCCTGAAGAAGCAGTTTGAGGATGCATACGCCATCAAGGACAAGATTCCACACGAGCCTCACCGCAAGCAGAACCGTCTGGAGCCCTATAAGCCAGTGCCTCCTATGGACGAGATGAAGAACGAGCCCGACACCGACTTCGACCGCGAGTGCAACCAGGAATGGCAGCGCCAAATCTTCAAGAAGTGGAAGAAGTCGAAGGCTGACAAACCATATATCATCCCCACACAGATTGGTGCCGAGACAGTTGAGAACGCCAGTCGCGCCAAGTATTTCGACCGTTGTCAGGACGACGAGGTTGAGGTATGCGAGATGTCTAAGGCCAACGTCGAGCAAATTGAGAAGATTATCAAGATAGCTGACGCCGACCCGAAGGGATGGCGCAAGACTACCATCGAGGAGCGTCATAAGATTATGTATGATGCAGCAAATCGCCTTGGCGAGATGCGCGGCGACCTCATCGGTTGCATGTGTGCCATCACCGGCAAGACTGTTGTCGAGGGCGACGTGGAGGTAAGCGAGGGTATCGACTACGCTCGTTTCTACACTCCTTCGATGAAGAAATTCTACGCCCTGAAGGATGTGGATATCAAGGCAAAGGGCACTATCTTGGTTATCTCTCCATGGAACTTCCCCTGCGCCATTCCTTGCGGCGGTGTAGTTGCAGCATTGGCATCAGGCAACACATGTATCCTGAAGCCCGCCACCGTGGCAGCTCCAGTAGCATGGCTCTTTGCCAAAGCATTCTGGGATGCCGGAGTGCCAAAGGAGGCCCTGCAGGTGGTTATCACCGAGCGCGACGCACTGAAGAAGCTCACATCGGCTCCAGAAATCAAGCATATCATCCTCACCGGTGGCACCGAGACCGCCCAGGCTATCACTCGTGCCAACCCCACCACTCCGCTCTCAGCCGAGACCGGTGGTAAAAACGTGATGATATTGACAGCATCCGCCGACCGCGACCATGCCATCATGAACGCCTGTGCCTCTGCCTTCGGCAATGCCGGACAGAAGTGCTCCGCATGTTCATTGTTGCTCGTTGAGCGTTCGGTATATGAGAGCGAGGAATTCCGCGTAAAACTGAAGGACTGCGCAACATCAATGAAGGTGGGCAGTGTATGGAACGCCGGAAACATCGTTGGTCCGATGATAACCAACCAGAACGACAAGCTGCTCAAGGCTCTCAACACGCTTGAACCGGGTGAGGAGTGGCTCGTGGCTCCGAAGTTCATCGACAAGAAGAAGTACATCCTTGCCCCGACAGTGAAGATAGGTGTCAAGCCTCAGAACTACTCGTTCCGCACCGAGCTTTTCGGCCCAATGCTCTCAGTATGTCCGTTCGACACACTTCAGGAAGCCATCGACCTTGTCAACGGTCTCGACTATGGACTTACCTCCGGTATCCAGAGTCTCGACGAGGCAGAGCGCGACCTTTGGAAGAACACCATCCAGGCCGGTAACCTTTATATTAATAGAGGTATCACAGGCGCCATCGTCAACCGTCAGCCATTCGGCGGCATGAAGTTGTCGGCATTCGGCGGCGGCATCAAGGCAGGCGGTCCCAACTACTGCGCACAGTTCACCGTCATCACCGACAAGCCAGGTTCAAAGACCGACTATCGCAAGAGCTATGCCGAGGCATGGGAGAAGGAGTTCCGCCACGCAAGAGACTGGAACAAGTGCGCCGGCGAGCAGAACGTGTTCCGTTATCTGCCTGTCAAAGGCGGCATGGCACTGCGTCTGCAGAAGGACGACACCAACGAGCAGGCACAGATGATTGCACTGGCAGCCAAGATTTGCGGTACACCGCTCACCATCAGTTTCGACCCCAGCGACGACCGCTCATCAGCCCTCGCCTCTACAGGTGCCGCACTGAAGAAGGAGAGTCTTGACGCATTCATTGCATCAATGCCCGACTATGAGCGCATCCGCACCTGCTCGCCCGACATCCCACGTGCGATGTATGAGCGTGCGGCAGCCACCAACAAGTTTATTGCCACCGACGTTCCTGTGAAGGACGGTCGCGTTGAGCTTGTACACTACATCAAGGAGCAGAGCATCTCGTTCGAATACCACCGCTACGGTAGTGGTCAGCACGAGGCTCCCGCTGTTGAGTAACCCTCTATAACAGGGAGTTAAGGGAGTGGTACTTCCTCCCTTAACTTCCCTTTTTACACAAACTATAAATAATAAGAGAAAAGAACAAAAGCAAATGAGAAGACGATTATTAACATTGGTGACAGCATTTATGGTCACCGTCGCGACAATCGCCCAGACACTTAGTGTGAAAGGAGTTGTCGTGGATGAAAACAATGAGGCCGTGATAGGTGCTTCCGTCATGATCAGCGGAAGTAAGAATGGCACAAAGACAGATTTAGAAGGCAAGTTTACGCTAAAAGGCGTGAAAGCCAGTGACAAACTGCTCGTATCCTACGTCGGAATGAAGACGAAGAGCGTTAATCCGCAGGCCTCAATGAAGATTGTATTGGAAAACGACGACCAGGTGCTCGACGAAGTTATGGTCGTGGCCTTTGGAGAACAGAAGAAATCATCATTCACTGGTTCGGCAGGTGTTGTTGACAGTAAGAAACTGGAACAGCGCCAAGTGACCAACGTGATGGAAGCCTTACAGGGAAATGTGGCTGGACTACAGGCATACTCTCATTCGGGAGCACCCGATGCCGCCCCTGAATTCCGCATTCGTGGTATCAGCAGTATCAATGCTGGCAAGGCTCCGCTCATCGTTCTTGACGGTGCTCCCTACGACGGTGACTGGAACAGTATCAATCCCTCTGACGTTTCGTCGGTGACAGTGCTCAAGGATGCCGCCTCGAATGCCCTTTATGGAGCACGCGGTGCCAACGGTGTGATAATCGTCACAACAAAGAAGGGCGAGAAGGCCCGCACAAGTATCACGCTCGACGTGAAATTGGGTTCGAGCAGTCGCGCCTCAAAGCGTTACGAGACTATCGACAATCCGGCTCTTTATATCGAAACAAACTATAAGGCTCTATATAACAACTACATCTATCAGGGTCAGAGCGTAGCCAATGCCCATGCCAATGCCAACAAGACATTGACCGCATCGTCGCAGAACGGCGGTTTGGGTTATCTTCCCTATGTAGTGCCCAACGGACAATATCTTGTTGGCGACAACGGCAAACTCAATCCTAATGCTACACTCGGTAATCGTGTGTATAACGACGGGCAGATATATACCATCCTGCCCGACGACTGGATTGACGAGGCTTATCGCAACGCCACCCGTCAGGAATACAACCTCAGTATCAACGGCGGCGGCACCAACGGCACTTTCTTTGCCTCGCTCGGTTATCTGAATGCCGACGGTATTGCCGTGGGCAGCGACTACGCGCGTTACACCTCACGCCTGAAGGCCACATATCAAGCCACCAAATGGCTCAACGT
>JALERP010000089.1 GCA_022764085.1 Prevotella sp. | reverse complement strand
TTGCCTCAAGTCGCATTGTGGGGTAAGGGGAAGGTATGCACAAATCGGACAAAATTCACGCTCATACTATCATGATGCATAGTGTTCAAGCTCTTTACTGCAATTGAGATTGCCATTGAGATTGCTTGCGGATTTTAGGATAATATGAAAAAGAAATCAACACAATTCAGATGGATCGTCACGATGCTTCTGCTCGTGACGGCAATGACTATGCCTAAGATGGCATGGGCACAGGTTACTCCAACCAAGCCCGCTAATGGTGATGGAACAGCGGAGAAGCCTTATGAAATCACAACTGCTGCGGAACTTGCATGGTTTCGCGACTGGGTCAATACCTGCGATGCGGAAAAGCCTCATCGTGACGCTTGCGCAAAACTGATGGCAGACATTGACATGAGCAGTCTTTGCCATCCGGCAGATGACAGCAAAGGAGTAGCTGAACTGAGTTGGTCTCCTATTTCAGATGTAGCTAAAAATAATCAGGTTCCTATTTACATGTGGCGTGGGCAATTTGACGGCAACGGGAAGACCATCAGCAACCTATATATCAATGCCACATCAGATTATCAGGGCTTGTTTGGTCGCGGCTACTCTGATGATGAGAATATAAAAGGTGTTATCAAGAACCTCACTCTGGCTAATGTCAATGTTAAAAACACTGCCGAATGTACAGGAGCATTGATTGGTGGTGCAGATAATTTTGAAATCACACAAGTTGTGATTAGTAGCGGAACGGTTGAAGGAGAGAATTCGGTAATAGGAGGCATTTGTGGACAAGCAGATGCAGAATCAAAGTTTCTTTCATGTGAAAACAGGGCGCAAATCAAAAGTCAGACTGATAATTCTGGCTACTACATAGGAGGAATATGTGGTAATTTGAATTCATCACATATCGAAAAATGCGCCAATTATGGAAATATCAACAGCCAGGGTTTCGAAGTTGGCGGAATATGCGGCTCTAGTTCTATAAGTTCTATAACAACAAGCGCAAACTATGGAGATATCGTTGGAAATAGATATGTTGGAGGCATTATAGGATACGCTTCCAATGCTTCCATTAGCAACTCTTTAACCACTGGTGATGTAAAGTCAATTATTACCGTCGCAGGTTTTGTAATAGGCGGTTGTTACGATGCAATTACACTGTCTAATACTGTGGCATACAACAGTGGCGCTACGTTAACAGATGGAAAAAATACACATACTTCAGCAATAGGTGATACAGATTCATCTACTTCTGTCACAGGCTCATGTACAGGCTACACAACTGCTGACTTTAATTCGGGACATGTAGCATGGACTCTCAATCAAGGCTCTACCGACGGCACGCAGGTATGGTATCAGAACCTGTCGGCAGATGGCAGAGATGCATATCCCGTGTTGAAGAGTACCGGTGGAAATACGGTGTATTCTGTTCATTATTGTGACGGAACAGGCACAGCATACTCAAATTCCAACGAAGTTGTGCATAGAATGCCTGAAGCAACTTCACTCAACTCAGAGCAGCATATCTATCAGAAGGTATGCCAGACAGATGGCTGCGGACATATTGGATATTATGCCACCAGCGACGGAAGCGTAGAGGCAAAGTTGGAGGATGGTATTTATAAGGTGGCATCATTCACTTTGGCAGATGCCACTGCATACAACAGTGAGGCTAAGTTCATTGCCACCTCCTTGGCTTACAAACGCATGTTCTACGATGACAAATGGATGGCGGTGTATGTGCCGTTCGCTATTGACTGCAGCAAGTTGGATGCTGATTATGAGATGGCTACCATCAACAATTTCCATGAATACGAGCAAGAGGACGGAACGTACAAAGTGGTGCTCGAAGTGAAACGAGTGACCAAAGGCGGCACTATACCAGCTCTCACTCCTTGTCTCATGCGCATGAAGACAGCTCCCGAGGCAGAGGTGAAAAAGACATTGACCTTCGAGAATGCAGCGTTTTCAGCAGCTGCCGACAAGAGCATCGACTGTTCAAGTGTCACTCGCTATTACCAGTTCACCGGCTCGTTGAGTGGCAAGACAGGACTGACAGCAGCTACGGACTTTGTACTCAATGCCGGAAAGTTATACAAGACCTCCGAGAATACCGTGCTTCTCCCTCAGCGATGGTATCTCTCTGCCACCGACCGCAACAGCACTCCAGTTGAGCCTGCCACAATGTTGCGCAGCATCTCAATCAATGTGATAGGTGATGGTGAGGCGACAGGCATAGAGGACATCCACGTCAATACGGAGTCGGGTGCCGATGCATCAGGCAGCACAGGCATCTACGACCTGCAAGGTCGCAAGATAAACAGCGAGCCGACCAAGGGAATGTATATCAAGAATGGAAAGAAGTATATCAAATAAATAATGAATGACTATGAAGAAGAAAGTATATATTAAACCCGAGATGAAGGTGTATGAGATTGAACCGACTGTAATTTTGACTGGTTCTCCTGGTTCAGAAAGAGGTTCTCTTTATGATGATATTCCTTTTGAGAATGAGGTATGTGACAATCCAAGATAAAGGGAATACAGAACACATATTGTTTTACTCACAAGTTGGAGGCTGCAAGCGGGATAGTAAATGCCATTTGCAGCCTTCATCGTATATCTAAGCAAGCCAACGCTTATTGACGTGGCTCAGGAAACTAATCACGAAGCGGAATATTGGATTTACGAAGTTGGTTTGCATCTTCATTCTGCAAAAATACAACTTTTATATGAAATCAGCAAGAAAATCATTTGGAAAAATTTGAGAAAAGTACATTTTTACATTTTACATTTTTACAGAGATAAGCATTATTGGGTATGGATAATTTAATGCAATAAACAGATATATTTATTATTTAAATTATTATATATTATATTATTATATAATATATAATAATTCTATATAGACTTATGCAATGTCTTATAAATCACTGCAAAAAACCTTATCTCTGTAAAAATGTAAAATGTAAAAATGTAAAATCGGGCTTTGAGACACTGCCTCAGTGAGCTAAAACGGCTCACCGAGGTAGTGAAAGAGTAGCCTCACCTGCTGTGGTGTGAAACGGCGTTGTGTGGGAATGTAACCCGTGGCGGCGAGACGTGCCGAGAGTTCGGTGTTGGTGCGAATCCACTGGTTGAGTTTCTTGAGTGCGGCGGTGTAGTCGATGTCGGGACAGTACGCCATGGCGAGTTCTTTTTTGTTGAATAGTTCATAGTGGCATGCGTTTTTTTTGTTTATTTTCGTATTTTTTATGCTGCAAAGCATAATAAAAGAATGTGTAAAATCTCTGACGTAGCACCCGAAATTTTGTGACGAGACTTAAGAAAATCTGAGACGTGCCGCGGCGAGACGTGAGACGTTGGAGTGACCTGTTTTGGATAATGGATTGTCGAGCATGTTTTATTTTAACCACAGAGATTAAGAGAGGAAGAGATT
>JALERP010000060.1 GCA_022764085.1 Prevotella sp. | reverse complement strand
TTGTAAGGATCAACACCAATACCTTCGCAAATCTGATTAGCCTCTTCGATATCCTTGATACCGTTTTCGTTAAGAGCGGCAATAACCTGCTTGATTCTGCGCTCCTGGCTCTCGAATTTCACTTCTCTTATCATAGTTGTCTCTCCTTATTATTCTTTACGTGGGTCAATACTCTTAACAACTCCCTGCTCAGCCTTTGTACGTCCGTAAGAACCTGTGAACTTCTTCACGGCCTCGTTGGCGTCCATACCGGCCTTGATGGCTTCCATCATCTTGCCGAGGTGAACATACTCATAGCCGCATACCTGGCTGTCCTTGTCGAGGAACATCTTGGTGATGTAACCCTCGGTCAGTTCGAGATAGCGTGTACCCTTGGCAACAGTACCATAGAGTGTACCGGTCTGGCTGCGCAGACCCTTGCCGAGGTCCTCAAGTCCGGCACCAATAACGAGTCCGTCCTCTGAGAAGGCACTCTGTGAACGACCATAGACAATCTGCAGGAACAACTCGCGCATAGCTGTGTTGATAGCATCGCATACGAGGTCGGTGTTCAGAGCCTCGAGGATGGTCTTGCCAGGAAGAATCTCAGAGGCCATAGCTGCTGAGTGTGTCATACCTGTACAACCGATTGTTTCTACAAGGCACTCCTGGATGACACCCTCCTTGATGTTAAGAGAGAGCTTGCAGGCTCCCTGCTGGGGTGCACACCAACCCACACCGTGGGTATAACCAGAGATGTCCTTTATCTCCTTTGCCTGAATCCATTTGCCCTCTTCAGGAATTGGGGCTGGTCCGTGGTTTGGACCTTTGGCAACAACGCACATGTTGTTGACTTCATTAGAATACTGCATATTCCTTCTTATATTTAAATAATTAATAAATAAGTTGCCGCTTTGTTAAAGCACTGCAAAGATACGGCAAATATCTGAGAAAATACTCATTTTTGGGTATTCTTTTTAACTCTTTAACTTTTTTCTGCCTTTGAGAGGTAAAAATCGGCGGTTAATGTGCGATATTCGTCACTTTCAAGTGACAAAACGCTCTCCTCGATGACGCTTACTTTTATTCCGAATTCCAGTAGATAGCGCTTGGGGGTCTTGCCTTCCTTGGTCACTACTGCCACGCGTCTTTTCAGCATCAGTCCGGCAAAGATTGCTTCGTCTTCTATCTTCTGCCTGCATTCGGAGGGTATCACGAGTGAGAACACCCCGTCGTCTGCCAGCAGTGTCTTTCCCCCTTTCATAAGTGTGGAAAAGGGGAGGGTGGAGTTGTGGCGAGCTGTGGTCCTACGAGGGTCGGGGCACACGAGGGAGTTGTCAAAAAAAGGCGGATTGCATACTATGAGGTCGAATCTTTCCTCTGTGTTTTCTTCCTTGATATATTCTTGAAGGGATTTGTGTAATACACTGATATTGTGGGAGAATGGGGATGCTTTTACATTCTCCTTGGCCTGTTCTGTGGCATGCTCGTCGATGTCGATGGCAACAACCTCGGCATCCGGAAACCGTTGGGCTGTCATAAGGGCAATCAATCCCGTTCCCGTACCGATATCTAGTATGCGTCCCACTTTTGCAGTCGCTATTTCTGTTGCCGCCCATGCTCCGAGCAGCACCCCGTCGGTGCCCACCTTCATGGCGCATCTCTCCTGATGTATCGTAAATCTCTTAAATGTAAAATTGCTCATTTTTGTCCACTGATTTCCACAGATATAATTATATATTGGATTATCACAGATTATTTTTTGTCCACAGAGTTTTTTTGTTGTCCACAGATTATCACAGATTATCACAGATTTTTTTAATATCAAAGATATTTTGATTATCACAGATTTTATTTAGGCACGGAAATCCACGGCTTTTTTAAAAGACACGGCTTGGCTGCGCATGGATATAACCACAGCACTTCGTGATTACGGCTTGCTGGCGCAAGTTCACGGCTTAGTTACATTTTTCAATATTTCAATATTTCAATATTTCAATATTTCAATTTTCAATTTATTAAGCCGTGTCTATACTTTGTATAGCCTTTATGCTAATTAAGCCATTCCCATCGCGCAGCCCAGCCGTGTCTTTTTAAAAAGCCGTGTTCATCCGTGCCTAAAATAATCAATCATCAATCAATAATCATCCTAATCAGAGCCACAGGCTCTTAATCTGTGCCAATCTGTGTTAATCTGTGGTCTATAAAAACCAATCTGTGGCCTTAAAAATCAATCTGTGGTCAACAGAAAAAACTCTGTGCCTTAACCAAGTCCTCAGGCGTGTCAATGCCCACAGTCTCGATGTCAGTGAGTCCCACCTTAATCTTGTATCCGTTCTCAAGCCAGCGCAACTGTTCCAGACTCTCGGCCTTCTCCAGTTCTCCCTGCGGGAGGAGAGTGATTTCGCGCAGCACGTTGCGGCGATAAGCATATAGTCCGATGTGTTTCAGATAAGGGAAAGACTCAGGCCATGACTCACGTTCCTTGCCTCGGCAGTAGGGTATGACGCTGCGGCTGAAATACAGTGCATATCCGCTTTTGCTTACTGCAATCTTCGGCGAGTTAGGATTCTCGATGGATTCCATATCCTGCGGCGTGCGTCCGAACGGCTTGCCCAAGGTGGCAATCTGCGTTTCCCCGTCATTGAAACATTCGCACACTGTCCTTATCTGTGACTCGTGGATGAAAGGCTCGTCGCCCTGCACATTCACAACCACGTCGGCATCAGTGCCGATAATCTCAACGGCTTCCTCAATGCGGTCGGTGCCGCTCTTGTGGTTGGGTGATGTCATGACAGCCTTTCCGCCGAAACTCTCCACCGTGTGGCGTATGCGTTCATCGTCGGTGGCTACATATACCTCGTCAATAACCTTCGACACCTGTTCATATACTCTCTCGATGACAGTCTTGCCCTCAAGTATGGCAAGCGGTTTGCCCGGAAAACGCGTAGAAGCGTATCTTGCCGGTATTACAGCGATAAATCTCATACTCTTCCAATTATTTGTTTTGATGCTGCAAAATTACGAATATTTATCGAAATGGCAAAGAAAAAGGAAAAAAATAGTTAATATATATATGTAGAGCATTGTTGTTCGGCATATTTTATGTACCTTTGCATTAAAAATATACATGAAACGATGAAAAGAACAATAATGTTGATGTTGGCTACCTCCCTTTGCGGTATTGCCAGCGCCCAGAACGAATGGGAAGAGATGGAAAAGCAACAGGAGGCCAAGGAAGCTGTTGTGAAGGTTAATCCGGATGAGAAATATCTGGTGGGAGCAGTGCCCTTTGTTGACGGGAGGGTGGTGTTTTCAACTGTCATCGAGGCTCCGGGCAAGAGCGCCTCGCAGATTTATTCCATGGCAAAGAACTATATGGAGCGTTTGACACGCATGCCCAACCAGCTTGAGCATAGCATTGTGGCTCTGGCTGATTCTGCCAACAATACCATTTGTGCAAATTATCAGGAGTGGCTTGTATTCAAGAGTAATGCACTTGTGCTCGACCGCACCCGTTTCTATTATTCTCTCATTGCCAACTGCTCAGACGGGCGCCTGGAACTCAAGATGACCCGCATATACTATCTGTATGAGGAGGAGCGCGATCCGCAGACTTACAAGGCTGAGGAGTGGATTGACGATGACAATGCGCTCAACAAGAAGAAGAACAAGCTGTCGAAGATGAGCGGCAGGTTCCGCCGCAAGACCATTGACCGCAAGGACTACCTCTTCGGCAAGTTTTACGAAATCCTTAACGGCAAGAAGAAGGAGGGCAAATGACACAGGAAGAACTCGACAGGATTTGGAACCGCAACGAACCGCGCCACAGGCGAGAACCCGAGGACAAGGCGTTTAAGGTTAGAAACGTGCTCAACATCCTATTTATGCTTGCCGTGGTGGTGGGCATTGCTTTGTATATGTACACTCCAATGGAGCTTTTCGGCTACCCGTTGTGGGGGCTGGTTGTTGGCCTTGCCATCATAATCAAGACCATTGAGGTTTCACTCAGAATGATTTTTAAATGAACAGGATAATAGTATCATTGTGGCTCTTGGCGTCATTCCTCTGTGCCAGTGCCCAGTCGTTCACAAGGATGGACGATGGAGGCAACTTCAACCAGGGAAACATCAATGGTAATGGCTCCAACCGCAACTTCAACAAGCACAACAACGACACCACCCGCAATAAGGAGATACCCAAGGGACTGAAGGTGTGGAAGATTGACAGGAAGTTCGGAGACATGTTCCCTACGCTTCCTGACACTATGCCACATCTCTTTATGAACACCATTTTCAATACGGGCAAATACGGCGAGTATAACACCACGGGCAACAACTACACCCCGCGCATCAGCCGTATTGCCATCGACCAACCCGTTGTTGGCCAGTTTATGTTCGTCCAGCCTTACTCACACGTGATGAAGCAGCCCGACGAATTTCTGTTCACCAATACGCTCTCGCCAATCACGAACATCACCTACGACAACTGCGGCGACAAGCTCAACGGCGAGGACCACATCGACGTCATCTTTGCCACCAACGCCAACAAAAGGCTCGGTTTCGGTTTCGACCTTAACTATTCCTATGCACGAGGCTACTATGCCAACCAGAGCACGTCGCATTTCGGCACCACGCTCTACAGTTCATACAACGGCGACCGCTACAAGATGCACTCAATGTTCTCCATCTACCACCAGAAGGTGGCGGAGAACGGTGGTATCACAAATGACAAGTATGTGACTAACCCGGAGTCGTTCGACGACCAGTTTGCAGAGAACGAGATACCCACCGTGCTGCAACGCAACTGGAACCGCAACGACAATCTCCACTTCTTCCTTACCCATCGATATAGCTTCGGATTCTACCGCAATGTGCGCATGACTGACGAGGAGATAAAGGCGCGCAAGTTTGCTGTTGAGGCTAAGATTGACAGCGAGAAACGAAAGCAGGACAATGAGAAAATGCAGCTTGAGAGGGAGGGTAAGAACATGGAGGAAAAGATTGATATGGACGGACAGGCAAATGCCGCAAGTATGCTTGACAGTCTGCAGGCTGTTCTTGCCGACACCCTGAAGAAGGAATACGTGCCTGTCACAAGTGTAATACACACCCTCGACCTCAGCCGATACACGCGTATCTATCAGGCATACGATTCTCCTGCCGAATATTATGCCAATACATATTACGACCTGAATGCCGACAATGCATATCGTGGCGACTCCATCTACGACCAGACAAAGCATTTCTCGATGAAGAACACGGTGGCTATAGCCATGCTCGAGGGCTTCAACAAGTGGGCAAAGGCAGGGCTAAAGGTGTTCGCCACACATGAACTGCGCCGTTTCGACATGCCAGAACTCGTAGGGGAAGTAGGGCAGGAGCGTGTGCTGATGGGAAAGTGGAACGAGCATAATGTCAGCGTGGGAGGACAACTCATCAAGACCCAGGGAAAGACTCTACATTATAACCTCGCGGCAGAGACATGGCTCGTGGGCGAGGATGCAGGACAGTTGAAGGTTGACTTCTCCACCGAACTTAACTTCCCCTTGTTTGGCGACACAGTCACGCTCGGGGCAAAGGCGTATTTCTACCGACTTAATCCATCGTTCTACCAGAGGCACTATCATTCAAAGCATATATGGTGGGATAATTCTCTAAGCAAGGAAACCCGCACACGCATTGAGGGACTCTTCACCTATCGCAAGACCAACACCCGACTGAGGGTGGCGGTTGAGGAACTGCAGAACTACACGTATTTCGGAATGTCATACGATGCTTCAACCACGGGGTGCACCAATCTCACGGCAACAGTGAATCAGGCATCGGGCAACATCAACCTCATGACAGCACAACTGATGCAGGACTTCCGTCTCGGACCGCTCAACTGGGAGAATATATTCACATTCCAGACTTCCAGTGACGAGAAGGTACTGCCTGTTCCAGCCGTGAACATCTTCACCAATCTATATCTGAAGTTCAAGATAGCGGGTGAGTTGGCTGTGGAGCTTGGTGCCGACGGATATTTTTTCACCAAGTATTACGCTCCCGACTATTGCCCTCAGCTAAGTCAGTTTGCCGTTCAGCAGAATGATGCCTCACGCATGAAGTTAGGTGGTTATCCTTACGTGGATGTATATGCCAACATGCATCTCAAGCACACCCGTTTCTTCATCATGATGAGTCACGTCAACGCTGGCAGTGGCAGTCGCGACTACTTCCTGGCGCCCCATTATCCCGCCAATGGCAAAATACTTCGTTTCGGATTATCATGGAACTTCTTTAACTAATTAAGTTTATAGGTTATAGGTTAAAGATTTAAGGTTAAAGAATGTGTCTGCGCAGCCCCATCCGTTAAGCAGCTCTGTCCGTTGTAGGGTCTTTACAACGGACGGGGCTGCGCAGCAATTCTTAATTCTTAACTCTTAATTCTTAATTAACTCTTAATTCTTAGTTCTTCATTAATAATTCTCTCAAACGCCTCTCTCAGCCTCTGAGGATTTGCAATAATCTCCCTCACCACGTTGAGATTCCTTTCGTTCTCCGAGCCCTGCACCCACAACTTGATATATCCGTTGACAGAATACTTGTTCTCCATGTGCTCTTGGAATCTCTTCCATTGCTCCTCCTTGGAATACTGCGGATAATTGCTCAACCCGAATTGTACGGCACGACGGAACACCGTGTCGGGCTCCATGTCGCGGTCAGCCTCTGCCACAATCTTGCCATAGATGCTTCGTGGAGCACGTGATGCCGAGGCACGATGATCCTCCACAGCCTCCTTCATAATCTTCAGTTGGTCTTGTGAGAACCATTTCTTCAGTCGGGCATCAGTATAGAGTATCCTTCCACCCTCAATATGATGCACGGCTCTCTGACCTGCCATACCAAGGTCATGGTAGGCGGCAATCACATACACCATATTCAGGTCGGCACCCACCTTCAAGGCCAGTTCCATAGCCCTGCGTATCACCCTTACAACATGCTCAGTGTTGTGAGCCTTGTCGAATGAAGCATATCTTGGCAGAATCTTGCTTTCAACAAATTCTACCAGGTCAAGACTTGCTGTCCTGTTCATATATCACCTTATTTAATATATAAATAGTAGGCAGCGGCGAGGATTATCACAAGGACGATGGTGACAACCGTCTTCACCATACAACTCGCTACCTTCTTCATCACTAAGAAGGCGATAATCAGCAAGATAAGCCCTGCCACGTAATATCCAAAATCTGTCATCATATATTATTTGAATAAATGTTTGAATCCACCAGGGATTAATGTTTCAAATTCCATTCTCTCATGTGTTACAGGATGCGTGAAACACAGCATGTAAGCATGTAGGCAGAGGCGATGCAGAGGGTCGTCGCCATTGCCGTATTTCACATCGCCGCACACGGGATGCCCCATGTCGGCCGAATGTACCCTTATCTGATTCTTCCTGCCTGTTTCAAGTTTGTATTCCACAAGAGAGTGGTCGGTTGTGCGGTCGAGCACATGGAAATGTGTCACGGCATACTTTCCTCCATTATCCACAGGCGACGAATATGTGATATATGCCTTGTTGTCCTTAAGCCAGTTGGCAATTGTTCCGCCTTCTTCTTTCACTTCGCCACTAACTACAGCCACATATCTGCGGTCATATACGATGTCATGCCAATTGTGCTCAAGTATCTGTTCGGTCTCCATGTCCTTTGCATACACCATCAATCCACTGGTGTCGCGGTCGAGACGATGCACTACATGTGCACGGCAGTTCTGACGGCTCTTGTGGAAATAGTCGTCAAGCACAGACTTCACGTTGAGCGACGAATGGCCGGCTGCCATCGACAGAATACCGACATTCTTCTCCACCACAATGAGCCAACGGTCCTCATACACTATCTTCACGTATTTGCTCTTAAAAGCCTGCTGATTTCGCTTGCTCTTGCTCACCGCCACTTTCATCCCCGGTTGCAAGGGGAAGTCAAATTGTGTGACGCACTTGCCGTTCACCTTTATTCCACGTCCTTGCAATGTAGCCTTCACCTTCGAGCGGCTCTCCTTAAGATTCTCAAGCAACCACTCCAAGAGTGGCTTTTCTTCGTTCACGGTCAGATGCGTCCATTCGCCCTGTCCGTTGTTATATCCATATCTATATCCCATTTTCAAATATATTATTTGATAAATAACATTTATTTGGCTATGAAAGCAATATGCCTATTGTCACCATAATGCCATAAATGAAAATATTGCGTGCCGTCTCTCCAAGACATAGGTTGAGAGCCTTGCCACGGTTAATGCGCTTGATGCGCAGGTATGTATAATGATGGAAGACGAGATACATTATTGGCAATAATGAGGCAAGGTAAAAACCATGAGTAAAATAAGCCATTCCCATAATGCAAGCTCCCCAACCGAGCGCAAGATAAAGCTGCAATGACGCCTTTTCACCCATCCTTACGACAAGGGTGGTCTTGCCAACTGCCTTGTCGGTGTCGCGGTCGCGGTAATTGTTCACTATCAGGAGTGTATCCACCACCATCCCACATGCCACTGACATTAGGAATACAAAAGTGGAACATGTATGCAATTGAACATAATAGGGTACGCACACGGGAATAATGCCGAAGAACACAATCACAAGCAAGTCACCCATTCCGACATAAGAAAGATGGGTGGTGTAGAGAAAGCAAAAGATGACACACAGAATGCCAATGAGCACCATCTCCAAACCACCGAACATTATGAGCGGAAGACCTATCACACAGGCTAAGCATGTGGTAATGGCAATGGCATGCTTCATCTTGTCAACGCTCACCCATCCTTGTGCACATGCTCTTCGTGGGCCTAATCGTGTGGATGTATCATCTGTTCCCTTGGCATAGTCGAAGAAATCATTTATGAAATTGGCGTCAATCTGCATTACCCAAGCAAACAGCAGGCATAGCACAGCCGCCACCCATGAAAACGGATTACCTTCGTAGAAAATGGAGTCCTTGTAGGCAAGGGCGAGTCCAATCATCACCGGCACGGCTGCGCCGCTTAGGGTCTTTGGTCGTGCTGCCAACATCCATGCCTTCATGGAGTCTTTCATTATCTCATTTGATTTCATTTTTCTTTTTATATTTGCATTATATTGTCTTTATACACAATTCAACTTGCAAAAGTACTCATAATAAACAATATATCCAAACATTTTCGTATTTTTTAAGTAAAAAAAGACATTGTAGTGTCTTGCCTTATGTAACGTTACCCATCCTAAGCAATTCATATTCTATCCCGATACCCATTATGAATAGTTGGTTGCCCCTGCGCCCCCTTATTACTGCAAAGGTAAAGTAGGGTCTTTACTTTATGTAAGACCATTGAATATGTATTTGACATAAATCAATAATAATAAGGGATTTGGAAGAAAAAGGAGGAAAAGTATTGCCAGATAGAGAAAAAAGTAGTAACTTTGCATCGTAAAAAAACAGAAGATAGATTTGTTTCATAGATAAAGGTTTTTAGTTAGGTAATAGATTGTTTTAGGTTAGTTATTGGTTTTTAGTTTTTAGGTAAAAGATTGTTAATATTGGGTAATGATAAAAGTGAATTTTGGTCGAGAGATCGAGAGGAACAAAGGAGGAAACTCTGGAAACAGAGAATCCAATGGAATAAAATTATTAGATTATAGAACCGCATCCTGTTAATTCAGTGATGCGGTTCCGTATTTTTAGACAATCCCCAACCAGTCGTCGATAATCCTGCGAGCTATCGACAGCTTCTCGGGAATCTCGGGCAGGTTGTCCTTGGTGAACCACTGTCCGGCGGCAAGCTCTTCCTTCTGTAGTTTGATTTCCCCGGAAACATAGTCGGCATGGAATCCCACCATCAGGCCGCTGGGGTATGGCCAGGGTTGGCTGCCAAAATAGCGCAGGTTTGTGATTTCGAGTCCTGTCTCTTCCATCACCTCACGATGCACTGCTTCCTCAAGAGATTCTCCCGTCTCGACAAATCCCGCTACGAGTCCGAAGAAGTTGCCACGGAAGTTGCGGGCATGAACGAGCAGCACCTCATCGCCACGATGCACAAGAACGATGATGGCGGTGGCGAGCGAGGGCCACACCTCCTTGCCACATTCCTCGCAACGCTTGCTTATGTCGGTGTGCATCTTCATTTGTCCGCCGCAGACACCGCAGAACTTGGTGTTCAGGTCCCAATAGAGCAGTTCCTCGCATTTGCCCGCCTTTTGGTATAGTTCCGCAGATAACTTGTAGTAACTGGGGCGCAGTCCGCACATCTCAAAGCGCGGGTTGTCGGTTATGGGGGCGTCAATACGATAGGTTTTCACAGGGATGTCGCTCAATGGAGTGACGTTCATCACGTTGGTCCATTGTTTGACGTCCGTTGGCGGCATTTCCTGACATGGGATTGTGTATTTGCCGCCGGGAAGTTTTTCAAGCATGATGTCTCCCTTGCAGAAGACGAAATAATAATTTTTCATTTTTATCCACAGAGTTTTTTTTATCCACAGAGTTTTTTGTCCTCTGACTTTTTATTGTCCACAGATTATCACAGATTTACACAGATTATTAAATATCAAAGATATTTAGATTATCACAGATTATTATCATCAATCTTTCAATCTTCAGAGCCTTTGGCTCTTAATCTGTGTTAATCTGTGATAATCTGTGGTCTATAAAACCAATTTGTGGTCTATAAAACCAACCTGTGTTCCATAAATCACTCAAAGAGGAGCTTTCGGTCGCGACGTATGGCTGGCTCAGCCCATTCTTCGGGCACGAAACGCCAGTTATTGAGTTTGCGCGGAACGATTGTGCCCATACGTTCAATCTCACGGGTGAGATAATATCGCTGGTCGCGCTCGCTGCGGTATATAATTCTGCTTTCGAGTGAATCCTTGGGTATGCCGGCACCTCGTGTCAGCAGTTCTCCGCCTCCGTTTCCACGATAACTGTTGAGCACCACCTTGTACCATTTCGACTCGTCAAACTCCTCGCCGTTTGACATACGCAGTATTTTCACCTTCTCGCCATCGGGCTTTGTCACATCCACAATGTAGTCTATGCCGGCTGCACTGTCAAAGTTGAACGTGAGGTTCTTGAACATGTTGCGCTGCTTGTCGTGTACTGCAGATGAATCCAACAACATGATATGGTCGTCGGGAGATTTCATTGTGTTCACCCATTGGTCGTAGCTCATCTCAAGGTGCTTGCGTATTTCCTTTCCCGTAAGTCTCATTACGTATATGTCGTTCTCATAGCGGTATAGCTTGAACATGTCGCTTATGTGAATGTCACCCTTATGCACTGTTGCATCAAAAGTAAGTGGCGCGTTGAATGAGATGTCAGCTCCCGTTATTGAGAGTTGCAGACTGTGGATAAGGTCGCCGAAAGTGGAACTGCCGAAAAATGCGTCGCTGGTGTGTATGCTTTCGGTAATATGTCCTATACGTCTGCCGGTGAATGACTTGACGCTGTCTGAGATATGCTTGAATTTGTCTGTAAATTCCTTATCTACAGGAGTCTTAGCCACGTTGGTAAGCTTTCCGGAAATGCTCTTGTTGACCACCTTCCCGTTGTCGAGGGTCAGTGTAACATCCGTCTCAGCCACGAACATCGCGTTGCATGAGGGGTCGAGACAGTAAACATCCTTACCTTCGCTGTTCTTGACAACCGTGTAGCGTAGGGCATGGTCGTGACCTAAGAAGATGATGTCAAATCCCGGAATGTTGCGCGCGATGTATTCCGACTCGTCCTCATTATAGTGAAGTGTGCTGATGCCACCGTTCCATCCACTGTGGAACAAACCAATGATCAAGTCAGCCTTCTCGTCGTTGCGCACAACGTCCACCCATTTTTCGGCAGCCTTTGCCATATCCTCGAAATATAGTCCGCTCCATAGCTTTTCGTGCAGCCAATTGGGTATGGCGGGCGTTATCATGCCGATGACAGCAATCTTCACTCCCTCGCGCTCAATGATGGTATAAGGTTTCAGGTATGGCTTGCCCGTGGCAGTTTCAATGACATTGGCTCCGAGAGTGGGGCAGTGTAGCTCCGCTATCCACTTGTCATACACCTCGTGCCCGGTCTCCACGTCGTGGTTGCCCAATGTCTGTGCGTCATATCCCATCCAGTTCACTATTTCCGAGGCGGCGTTAGGCAGTTCGGGTTTCACATAATTAGTGTAATAGCAAGTGGGTTGGCCTTGCAGTATGTCACCATTCTCGAGCAGTATGACATTTTTGCCATATTCCTTGCGCAGTTTCTTGATGTATGTGCTCACTCTTGCGAGCGAACCCTTCATCGGCGAGTCCTCTATGTAGTCGTAAGGAAAGAAACAGCCGTGCACGTCGCTTGTCTCTATAATTTTCAGATTAACCGTTTTCGTCTCAGCCATAACGCTTATTGTCCATAGTCCCGCAATGAGGACCATTGCAGTTTTTCTCATATTAATGGTTTTGAAGAGTTACTTATTGAGGGAATTGCCGATGAATTCCTCCAGCTTTTCTCCGCGCAGCCCCACTGCGAGTATCTTGCCCTGGTTGTCAACCACTACGGTGTGTGGTATTGAATTTACGCCCATAGCCACTGCGATGGAGTTGTGCCATCCCCGGAGGTCAGAGAGTTGTGTCCATTTCATGCCAAGGCTCTTCACGGCAGCTTCCCATTTTTCCTTGTTTTCGTCGAGCGATATGCCAATGACATTAAATCCCTTTGCCTTGTGTTTATCGTAGAGTGCCACCACATTTGGCATCTCGGCACGGCATGGTCCGCACCAGCTTGCCCAAAAGTCAATAAGAGTGAGCTTGCTCTTGGCAATCTCTTCACGCAGGTTCACCTTGCGTCCGTTGATGTCGTTCATTGAGAACTCTGGCAGTGTGTCTCCTGTGCCCAGGGCAGTCTTGCGTTTCAGCTCTGCTGTGAGTTTCTGTATGTCGGCATTCTTCTTAAGTTCAGAAGGCATACGGCTCACGAGTGCGAGAATTTCCTCTGGCTGCATCACGTCCTGATAGTACAGTATCATGAACATTCCGAAGTGGTTGCTGATGTTCTTCTCTGTATATCGCTTGATGAACGAAGCAAATTTGGCTTGCAGAATCTCCAATCTTGCGATGGTGGCGCTCTTTTCCTCGGGCGAGAGGTCTTGCGGCGATTGGTATAGCTGTTCGCCAATGCGGTTCATCTCCAGACCTATCACAAGTGTACTGTCCATGATTGTCTGCCACTTCTCGTTCATCGGGGTTCCGCCTACCCTGTTTTTCGATGGCATGTCGCCAAGGGTGATTTTCACTGTACCCGGTTCGACAAAGAATGTGGTGTTCACATTCCCCGTCTTGCTGTATGCTATGCACAGGGTGGGAGTGTCAATATTTCCCTCCACAGTGAACTTGCCTTCATTCACTATGCCGTGGGCGAACGGCTTGCCGGTGGCGAAGTCGTTGGTTACGAAAATGGTGTCTCCATTTCCCAAACCATCACATTCCCCCTTGATTTTATAAGCATCAGACTGGCAGGCTGCAAGCGTTAGGCAAGCAGCTGCCAGTCCTGTAAATGTCATTTTTCTCATTATTATATATTATACGAGGTATTGGCTACTGATGCTTTCGTTGTTGATGACACGCCTGATGGTCTCTGCAAACATGTCGGCAACGGAAAGCTGTTTAACCTTGGCGCAGCGGTTGGAGTAGGGGATTGAGTCGGTGAAGACAATCTCCTCAAGCGACGAGTTCTGCACTCTTTCGCTTGCCGGACCGCTCATCACGCAGTGCGAGGCACAGGCACGCACGGTTTTTGCACCGGCTTCCTTCATAATGTCGGCAGCCTTGGTTATAGTACCGGCAGTATCTACCATGTCGTCAATGATTACCACGTTCTTGTCCTTTACATCTCCGATAATCTGCATGCTTGCAATCACATTGGCGCGTGCGCGTGTCTTGTTGCAAAGCACAAGCGGGCATCCGAGATATTTGGCGTAAGTGTTTGCTCGCTTTGAACCGCCCACGTCCGGTGAGGCTATTACAAGGTTGTCCAGCTGAAGGCTCTGCAGATACGGGAGAATAACCCCCGATGCATAGAGATGGTCAACAGGAACATCGAAGAAGCCCTGAATCTGGTCGGCATGCAGGTCCATGGTAATCAGGCGGTCAATACCAGCTACACTAAGCAGGTCGGCCACAAGTTTTGCCCCGATGCTAACTCTTGGCTTGTCCTTGCGGTCCTGTCGAGCCCATCCGAAATATGGGATGACAGCGTTGATGGTCCTTGCCGAGGCTCTTTTTGCCGCATCGATCATAAGCAGCAGTTCCATGAGGTTGTCGGAGTTGGGGAACGTGCTCTGTACAAGGAATATGTCGCGACCGCGAATTGATTCTTCGTATGATACTGCAAATTCACCGTCAGAGAACTTGGTGATAACCAATTGACCAAGGTTACATCCTAAGCTTTGGCAGATTTTTTCTGCCAGGTATCTCGTGTTAGTACCCGAGAAAACCATATAAGAGTCTTTTTCGCTCATTTTGTTGTAATGCAAGTTGTTATATTGTTATTTCATTCTTCATTTTTCCATTCGTCACTCATCATTCTTCATCACCCGGCCGCTTTCCTTATTCGCTCAAAGTGTGAGATTAGCTCTTTGTAGTCGCGTTGGTGGTGGATGTCGAACTTGTTCCATATATCGCTGCATATCACTATGCCCCCAAAGCCAAGGTCCTTGGCCATGCGGATATTGTCGATGTTGACACCCCCGAAAGCATACACTTTCTTGTCTATAAGCCCCAAGCTGGCAGCTCTCTCAAGTCGTGCGTTGTGGAGCTCATTCGCATGTGCATCCTCACAGGCGGCAAACGTGTCCTTCAGGAATACATATTCTGTTTTCCTGCGCGCTTCGCGTATGTCATCGATGTTAAGGCATGTACGCGAATATTTGCCCTTGTAGCCTTCTGGCAACGGTGACGAGGCGTCGTCAAGATGGATGCCCCTCAGGCCGTATTCCTCTTTCAGGTAGAAGTGCTCGTGTACGGTGGTTTTGCCATATATGTCGTCGGGCAACAAGGTCAGGAGTCGCTCAGTATATACAGGTGCGGCTCCCGGCTTGTTCAGGTGCAGATTGTCCAGTCCTTCGTCAAAAAGGGCTGTAAGTATTTTGTCTTCCTCCACGAAGAACGTGGACTTAGTCATTAATACAATTTTCATGTCATATCTCTCTAATCACGTGCAAATGTACCACTTTTTATTGAAAATAGCAATCTATTTGCATAAAAGTTAGTCTTTATTAGCTAAAAATTGACTTAATTCGACCTTTTTTGTTAACTTTGCACCCCAAAAAGGTATAAAAAGAGTATTTACACTATGACATCAAGCATCAACGAACGTGTACTGGCAGATGTCCAGACACCTGTTTATATTATTGAAGAAAATCTCCTTCGTGCCAACCTTTCGCTTATCCGCGATGTGGCACAGAGGGCGGACATAGATGTGATAATGGCATTCAAGGCTTTCGCCCTGTGGAAAACATTTCCCATCATCAGGGAATATATTGGTGCCACCACTGCCAGTTCGCTGTCTGAGGCAAGGTTGGCGTATGAGGAATTCGGCGCGCCTGCCCATACATTCTCGCCTGCATACACCAGTGATGAGATTGACGAGATAGCCAGGTGCTCAAGCCACCTTACCTTTAATTCCCTCTCCCAATATTCCAACATGTCGGCGCGGGCAAGACGCGCCAATCCCGATTTGTCGTTTGGATTGAGGGTGAACCCCGAATATTCCGAGATTTCCACCTTATTATATAACCCGTGCGCGCCCGGGACGCGATTTGGCGTTTCAGCCGATAAGTTGCCATCGGTCCTTCCTTCCGACATCGAGGGATTTCATTGCCATTGCCATTGCGAAAGCGGTGCCGACGTGTTCCAGAGAACACTCGTACATATCGAAGACAAATTCTCAAGATGGTTTCCGCAGCTCAAATGGATAAACTTTGGCGGCGGTCACCTGATGACCCGCAAGGATTACGACGTTGACTTGCTCGTCAGCATGATGAATGATTTCCATGCCCGTTATCCATGGCTCAAAGTGATTCTCGAACCCGGAAGCGCTTTTGCTTGGCAGACCGGTGCGCTTGTGGCGCAGGTGGTGGATATCGTCGAAGACAAGAATATCAAGACAGCAATCCTCGATGTCAGTTTCACATGCCATATGCCCGACTGCCTTGAGATGCCGTACCAACCGGAGGTAAGGGGAGCGGAATCAGTGGAAATGGAATGTGCGACGGAAAAAAATTCTTACCGTTTGGGCGGCAACAGTTGCCTTTCGGGAGATTTTATGGGTTCGTGGCGCTTTGACCATCCATTGAAAATCGGGGAAAAACTGATTTTTGAGGATATGATACACTATACGACGGTAAAGACAAATATGTTCAATGGCATCACTCATCCTGCAATTTCTATGCTTAAAAGTGATGGAAAACTGCAAAAAATGCGTGTTTTTGGGTACTCAGACTATAAAAATCGCATGAATTAACACATTTTTGCAAAAAAACCTCGAAAATAGTTTGGTAGTTAGAAAAAAAGCAGTACCTTTGCAACCGCAATCGAGAGAGATGCTCCTTACAAAGGAAATGCAAGCGGAAATAGCTCAGTTGGTAGAGCACAACCTTGCCAAGGTTGGGGTCGCGGGTCCGAGTCCCGTTTTCCGCTCAATTTAATGAACAAAAAAGAGTTTAGGCGAGGGTCTAATATTCTTTAAGAGCCCAGGTGGCGGAATTGGTAGACGCGCACGTTTCAGGTGCGTGTGCCGCGAGGCGTGCAGGTTCGAGTCCTGTTCTGGGCACTCTTTTTTATTCCAATTTGTATTTATGTTGGAGAGGTGGCGGAATTGGTAGACGCGCTACTTTGAGGGGGTAGTGTCAATTGCGACGTGGGAGTTCGAGTCTCCTCCTCTTCACATTTTTTGCGGAAATAGCTCAGTTGGTAGAGCACAACCTTGCCAAGGTTGGGGTC
>JALERP010000057.1 GCA_022764085.1 Prevotella sp. | reverse complement strand
CCATTTGGAGTTATAAACCACATTCAAAGCGTCCTCCAAACTGCTTTGTGATTCAGACATCTGCATAGATACGACCTGCTCTAAATTAGAGTCAATCAAATACTGTATTTTATCGTTGTCAATCATAACTTTACTAATTTTGAGATTGCATATTCTGTTGCAAAACAATATTGCTTACTTAATTTCTTATAGGTCAATTTTTGGTTCTTCGAATAGCCATTTCCTCGGCTTGTTGTCTAATATCTGTAAGATAGAACCCCTTGCCGAAATCCTTATATGGTCTGCATTTAGACAACTCTATTTTGTCGAACATAATATTTGTTCCATGGAAAAGACTAATCATGATAAATAACCTCCATGCTTTAAACATACAGCAGTCAAATCATCCACAGCATCATCAAAGGACAGAGTGTGTTCTGCCTCATAACAGTCATCTAGGAATTTTATGCCTTTGTACTTATGTAAATAGTCAAATGACTCTTTTACTGTAATACCAAAATGCTCGGCAAACTTCCTTATACAATATATGATATATGCTATTCTATAATTCATAAGCTATATTCTTTATGTTCACGCCGCAAAGTTACGAAGAAAAAATGAAACTGCCAAACATTTCGGGGGATTATTCACGAAAAAGGGTGGCGACAGCAATGCCGTCGCCACCCATATAAATGATGAGTATTTAATTATTATGTATCATCTTAATGAAATCTCACGGCTTATCCCCTAACACATTTGATACAACTTTGAATTCCTTCAAAATTCCATGTAATTGAGGATTATTGCGTTCAACAATTATCGACACTATGATTTCCTGCCCTTCCACGAATGCAGATGAAGTATCAAAACAATATTTGTTATCTTTATCCTCTTGCTTTAGCCAACGAAAGAAAAGACGATTACGCGCTTCTTCACGTTTATCTTTGTTGTCGCAAATATAAAGTAGAACATCATGGTTAACACGAAAGAACTCATTTATTATGGCAACAATTGTAGCCTGGATATTTGCATCATAAGGAGTATGACGATTGTCTTTATTGAAAATGCCAAATTGGTAAGCCATACATCCACCAAGTTCAAATTCCTCATTAAATGCCACACTATAATTCACACCATATGTAGTAGAAAACCAAAAGTCACCATTAGGTGTTTTTACTACAATATATGGTGCAAATTCGTTAATTCTGCATAATGAAAGCTCGTTCATAATTTAGGCTTTTCCATAAAGTGCATAAATATCCGTATCCGCATTAGCCTTAAATCGCTCTTCCATTTCTTTCTTATGATCAAGAAGTTGTTTGCACTTCTTTATCCATTCTTCTTTTGATAAACTCTTCATAGTCATAACTCAAATTTAAAAACCACTAAATTCACGCCGCAAAGATACGAAGAAAAAATGAAACCTCCAAACATTTCGGGGGATTATTCACGAAAAAAGGTGGCGACAGCATTGCCGTCGCCACCCATATAAATGATGAGTATTTAATTATGATGAAGGGGAATCATCGAATTGCAGTTGGATTACTGCTTTGTCAAGACAACCTTGTTGTAGCCCTCACAGCTGAGGTAAAGCTGCACCTTGTATGAACCCTCACCCTCAGGAACATTGAGGTCTTTACCTTGGTTCTGAGTCAGATTGTCGTATGATGCGGGATCACCATTGGCTCCACCCCAAGACACATCCCAACTATCGTTCATAGCGAACTTGAAGCCATCCTTCAGAGTGGTTGTAAGTTCCCAGCAACCAGCATCCTTGTTATAGGTCATGTGCTGAGCAGCGTCAGCCTTGTCCCAACCATTGTGGTTACCCACGCAAGTGATTGACTTAACCTCAACCATCTTGGCTGTCATATTGGCGAGGTCGATGTTCATCTCGTAGAAACCATTGAGACTTGGGAAGTTAGAATTTCCATTAGCATCAAATGTAAATTCGTTGTTGCCAAGGTCAGAAACCATCTCCCAGTCACCGTCCCATTTATCCACTTCTCCGTTTGGCTTAAACTTGTACTCGCCATCCATCCAGCAATAACCTTTATAATTGCCTTCGCCATCACCAGAAAGAGGATTAGAAGTTTTCCATCCGGTATTGTTTCCAATCTCATAAATGAATGGAGCGAAGTTAATCTTCTCGATGAGATATGTTCCTTCCAATACATTCACGGTAATCTTCATATACTTGGCATCACCGTTTACGGTAATCATGAATGAACCATCGCCACACTCTGAAGGCAGTTCTGAGCGACGTGCGAAAAAGCCGGTCTGACCGATGTAGTTCTTTCCATTACCCTCGCGGGTACCGAATACATTTGACCATTCGCCTGTCTCAACAGTCTTGTCATCAGCAAAAGCAAACCATGTTTCACCCTCTTTAACAGGAACAGTGATTGTAAATACAGGATTATCATATATGCTCTGTGACTCATCACGTGTGAAAGGCAGAGTTGTACAAGTGGGCTTCCATTCAGAAGGTGCACCAATGAGATACAAGTGAGGATAAATCTCAGGTGCATCAAGCTTAGCCTTAATCTGGAACTCATCAGAAGAGATTTTGATGGCTTCAATGGAATTGTTTACCCACATCGTTACCTTTGCATTGAGAGTGCGCTCTACTGGGGCTTTTCCGTAATTGCTCTCTATATAGGTCTTAAGATCGGCAACCTTAACATTACCATTAGCGTCCATATCAATATCTGTACCATCAATAGTAAGTGCATACTGTGCGCTATACTCTTCATCAGAAGCGGTAGGAGCAGTAATGGTGCAAACTTGCACTAAGGTCTGGCCGTCTGCAAGAGCAGCCATATCTATCGTGCCAACAGGAGCAACACTTCCATTACCGAATGTGACGGCATCTTCCTGTGGATTGCTCTGTGGAGCCGACCAGTCGGTATAATCGTCTGTGCAAGCTACCAATGAGGTAGCAAGCAACAGAGCGGAAAATATTTTCTTAATCATAATATTCTAATTTTTGAATTACTTTTTGATAAAACGATAGTAACCAGTGATGTCGTTGAGGATGATAATATATGTACCAGCCTCGGAAACAGAAATGTTAGCACCATTACTTTCACCATAGCCATACAAACCATCTGCAAGGATTCTTGCAGGAACACTACCCCAGTTAGTACTCCAAGATGAGTCGGTCAAGAACTTAACCTCATCACCAGCAGCAAGAGTAAGTTCAATATACCAGTCGTGGTTAACAGCACCATCGAATACGTGAACAGGATTCATCTTGGTGTCGGTTCCCCAACCATTGAATGATCCAGATATAAGCATTTCAGGATAAACACTCGGAGTTCCCTCATAAGGTTCAACTTTGAGCTCGTGCTTGCCAGTGTTGAGAGTAACTGTGTAATAACCGGCTGCAAGAGTGATGTTTCCTGAACCACCGTCATTCTCTACAAAGTCACTGCCGTTCATACCCCACTGGTGATCCCAGTCGCCAGGCGCTTTCTTCAACTTGAATCCGTTACCAGCTACATAGCCAGTCCATACAAGTTCACCGTCACCTGTCTTCTTGTCAAACTCATAATCCTTCTGAGGCTGCAACGGGAAGAGGCTGGTAGGAATGTCATCAGTCCACTTGCCATCAGCAATGTCACCACCAATAAGATACCATGAAACTGGATCAGCATCCTTAAGCTCAAAGTAATAAGGAGCTACCGTGAGCTTCACAACGTTAGATACGATGTCATTATAAGAATTAAAGCCTGCGTCAAGAACGGCTGACTTCAGACGAATATTCAAATCTACAGTCGCGGGCAGTGCGCCATCTTCCCAATTATTGAGTTGCTGAAGAGCCTTTGCGAGAGCTGCACCGGCAACACTCGTGCTGCAAACAGTAGATGTTTCATCAAGGGTTATGAAATCAGCTCCTGCATTCTCAGCGTCATCCTTGGCATTTGTGTTAAACTCCTTGTTGAAAGAGCCAGTGGATGACACCTGTACATAGTATGTGGCAATCACAGGAGCATTTTCTGCAGTATATTTAGGTTGCGACCATGTAAGATCCAAGCCATTAGTAAGTGCCAAGTCCAAAGTACCATTCACTACAGTTGGAGTGTTGAGTACGAACTCTGTTGGCTGAATGAGCGTAGGATTAGAGTCGCGGTCCTCATTGCAGGATGCCAAAGAGAGTACACCTGCCACGAGCAACATTGTATTTGACAATATCTTTTTCATATCACTATTCATTATTATATATTAATAACCTGGGTTCTGCTTAAGATTCTTGTTGACATTGATGTCATCGAATGGCAGAGCAAATATATTCTTTGTCTCGCTAAAGCCGACTCCTCTCTCAGCGCCGCCTTTCCATTCCCAAAGATACTCAGAACTCTTGGCACCACCATAGTATCCAAAGCGGACGAGGTCGGAACGACGGAAGCCCTCGCAGTAGAGCTCACGGGCACGCTCATCCAGCACTTGGTTGAGAGAGAACTGATTCATAGAAGATGTATTTGCGCGGGCACGGAGCTGGTTGAGATAACCTGTACCTGTAGCTGTTGTCGTACCGCCATTCAGACGTGCATCAGCCTCTGCGGCAATAAGATAAGCCTCAGCCGAACGCATAAGGAAGAAATCTGTGTCAGGCACCTTCGGGTCGTTCTGTGCGCCACCGTCAGACTTAGAACTGCGGAACTTACCTACAGAATAACCGCTTGTAAACTCTGTGGGCTTGGTTATGATAAGCTCACGGTCCTTACCATGGAAGAGGGCACGGTCGTCACCGGCAGCAGCTGCCATTTCGGAAATTGTTACCTGAGGAGCATCACCATTGGGGAAGAACTTGGTGAGGAAAGCACCACGAATACGGTTACCAGACCATGGGTCACCGCAACTTGCGTCGGTTGCATCCACTTCCATATCAGCCTTCCACTGTGAAGAGATCAGGAAGTATGTACATCCGTATGCGGTTGTTGTCTTACCATCGTTGATAAGCGGAAGAATGGCCTCCTGAGAAGCACCGCTCTCACCGTTGTCACCCATGAAGAGCATCTGGTAAGCAGACCACTTGCCCTTACCTGTTGTCCAAAGCTTGTGAGGACCATTGATTACCTTCTCTGCATATTCCTTGGCGTCATTCCAACGGGCTGTGCCTGTATAGACCTCGGCATTGATATACATGCGGGCGAGAAGCAGGTTGGCTGCATCCTGGTCGGCACGTCCATAGCCCTGGTCTTTGCTTGTGCGTACTACAGGAGACTGCATTTGAGCAAGAGCGCCCTCGGTCGATGTTTCTGCAAGCACTACAGAGGGATCGTCCATAGCATTGATTGTAATAGCCTTACCAAGAAGCTCGGCCTCAATCCAGTTGAAAAGGTCGGCACGGGCAATCTGATGCGCATTTGAAGCAGAAAGTGCTGTTGTAAACGGCACATTTCCGAAGCAGTCCATCAGGTAATAGTAATAAAGGCAGCGGAGGAAACGAACTTCAGCTGTACGTGTGGCGTCAATACCATTGCACACTTCGAGATAGTGATTGCAATAGTTGATACCGGCATAAAGACGATAGTAGAATCCTGTCAACATCGGATGTGAAGCGGTTGTCTGATTATAGTTGAATTCAGGAATACCAGGGTCACCCCAAGCGCAGATAGACTCGTCGGTGCCAAGTTCGTTGGCATTGAAGAGCTGGCGAACGAAACCGGTTGTACCGCCGTCGAGACCGTCGATATCACAGTCTCCGTCCTTACCTGTCTGTCCTGCAAGAACCATATTGGCATAGCACTTTGTATAGAGTGCCGGCTCATCAGCAACCATCACCGTGCTCGGGTCGATAGGTGTGACATCGAGGTCGCCGGTGCAGGAACTAAGACCTGCTGAAAGCATCAGAACAGCTGCTGGAGCTATATTCTTAAAAATCTTAATATTCATATTCTTAATTCTTTTATAGTGGAGTTATTAGAAATTGAGGTTAAGACCCAACTGCATTGTAAATGGACGTGGGTATAAGTAATTGTCGATACCTCCGGAAACCTCTGGGTCGATGCCGTCATACTTGGTTATAGTAAACACGTTAGTGGCGGCAAGATAGATGCGGCCGGAAAGTCCCTTGTATGTGTCGTTCTTGCCAAAGCCGTCGAATGAATATCCAAGAGTGATGTTGTCGCACTTCAGGAACGAGCCGTTCTGTACGAAGTAGTCGGAGAGCACTTTGTCGTATGTCACCCAACCATTTGCCAAAGCTGACGGGGTGATGTTCTGAAGATATTCAAATGAGCTGTCATACCTCTTCTCTACGTTGACGTATCCAGCCTGTGTATCGTTGAACACATAGTTGTCGAAACTTGCACGGAGTGAGAAACCGAAGTCCCAGTTCTTATACTGCAGACGCGAGCTCAGACCTGCTGTCCAAGGTGCTGCGGGACTCTTGTAGAAGTAACGGTCGTCATTGGTGATTGAACCGTCACCATTGCGGTCAACAAATACACCTTCGAGTGGCTTGCCATCCTTGTCATATACCTGCTGATATACATAGAATGAACTAGCGGGATGACCCACGGAATGAGCCTGGCATTGGTTACCTGTACCGGCTGATATACTACCTGTCATTACAATGGCTGACTCACCGGTGAGTTCTGTAATTTCATTCTTGTTGTATGTGGCATTTGCTGTTACTTCCCAGTGCCAGTCATCTGATTGAATTGGGCGGGCGGTTAATGAAACCTCAACACCTCTGTTCTCCAAAGAACCGATATTTGAAGTCACATAGTTGCGGAAGTTTGAACCGGCAGCTACTGTAGCGGTGTTGATAAGGTCGGTGGTCTTGCGATAGTAGTAGTCAACACTACCGGACAAGCGGTTGTTGAAGAAACCGAAGTCAAGACCTGCGTTCCATGTCTCGGTGGTCTCCCACTTGAGGTTTGCATTGTATGCGTCAGGACGGTACATCAAACCACTGTCGTTGACACCAAGGATAGGATAACGTCCGTTGTTGTTATTAGTATTAACATTGTAAGAAGCAAAGTAGTTGTAATTACCGATACCATCCTGCTGACCAGTCTTACCCCAGCCGAGACGGAGCTTCAGTTCGGACATTGTCTTGAAGTTCTTGAGCAATGGCTCATCGTTAATCTTCCAACCAAGAGCTACAGAGGGGAATGTCGCCCAGTGATCCTTGAAACGAGATGAACCGTCACGACGTACAGTGGCTGTTATCATATAACGATCCCATGCTATATAGTTGGCACGACCATAGAAGCTGACAAGATAGCTTTCCTGCTTCCATTGAGACTTTGAAGGATTGTAAGCAGTACCGATTTTGTCTGTTTCGCTGTTTGTTGCGGGATAAATACCTGCATAGTATGAATTGCCCCAATACTTCTTGTGCGACCACTCATAACCTGCCATTACATCAAAATGCTGGGTCTTGAGGAAATCCTTGTAATACTGTGCGTATGCAGAATATACGAGGTTATACTTATTCTCCTTAGAGAAACCGTCATTTCCATAATAGTTGTTTGAAGGTCCCCAATTTGCATATGCAGTGTTCTGCTTACCATTTGACCAGTCGCCTGACATATTCATGTGCAGACGCAGGTCCTCAAAGCCATGTACCTGATAATCTACTTCCACATTACCCATATAGTCGTAGGAATTCGCACGGTCATCCTTTTCCAAAAGCAAAGCAACAGGGTTTGATGATGCGTTGTTGTTGTGGATGAATTGCCATGTAGGATCATTAACGGCTGCGGTCTTAACCCAGTCAAAATATCCACCCATCATCTTACCGCCATTAAACTTAGCCCAATCCTCGTCGGTAGTGGCAGCCGGCTTGTGCCAACCTCCATAAACAGGCTGTGTGGGGTCCATACGTGCTGCATTGCTAATTGCGTCTGTATTGGCATAACGGTTCTTAGCAAACATGAACTTACCATTGATGTTGAATTTCAAGTGGTCGTCCAAGAAAGAAGGATTAAGATTCAGATTTGCTGTCACACGCTGGAACTTGCTGGTCTTCAAAATACCTTCCTGCTCGGTATAGCCTACTGAAGCACGATAAGGCATATTTGCAACACCACCAGAAACTGTCAAGTTGTAATCAAAGCTGACTGCGTTATGATAAATCTCCTTTTGCCAATCAGTATTGGCATCTCCAAGAAGAGCGGCTGCATCTGAGCTTTCGCCATAATAACTCTTTATGAATGAACGGTATTCATCTGCTGAAAGTACATCAAGTGTGTTCTTTTTGGAAGATACTGCCCAGTTTCCACTGAAGCTAACCTGCGGTGCGGTGCCCTTGCGACCTTTCTTTGTGGTGATGATGATGACACCATTAGAACCACGGCTACCGTAGATAGCAGTGGCAGAGGCATCCTTCAACACTGTAAAGCTCTCGATATCATTAGGATTGACCATTGAGAGAGGGTTTGCAAGACCTTTCACTCCCTGGTTATCCATAGCCAGACCGTCGATAACGATAAGCGGGTCGTTTGATGCGTTCAGTGAAGAACCACCACGGATACGGATAGTAGCGCCTGTACCGGGAGTACCACCGCCTGTTGTAACATTGACACCGGCAATCTTACCCTGCATCATGTCCTGGGCGTTAGTAACAAGTCCACGGTTCTTCTCGTCTGGCTTGATTGCCGTTACAGAACCTGTCAAGTCGTTCTTCTTGGCAACACCATAACCAATGACAACCACGTTTTCCAACATCTGGGAGTCATCTTTGAGAACTACTTCTACATTGGCGGCTGCCTTAACTGTGGCGGGCTGGTAGCCAATATACGAGATGTTAAGAGTGGCACCTTGGTCTGCTTTGATAGTAAAGTTACCATCGAAGTCAGTAATCGTACCACCGTTAGTACCTGCAACCCTGACGGTTGCACCGATGATCGGCTCGCCTGCGGAGTCCTTTACATGTCCTTTGACTGTAATCTGGGCGTAGGCACCGATTGAAAGAATTAGGCCGAACAAAACGACCATCATTCTAAGCGGAATTCTAAAATTTACCTGCTTCATCATACATTATTATTTATTATTACTTTAGTTATTGAAAACTCAACTTTGAGGTCTTGTTCTCGTTGCTTTTTCGATTTCTCGCTGCAAAGGTAGGATTTATTTGCATATCTTGTGACAATTTTTGATATAAATCATTAAAAATCCATGTGCAATCGTTTGCACATTCATAAATGCAATATTTTGCAGGGTTTACATTGTTATATTATTAAAAAGCGATAATTTTGCCATCGAAATCAAGTCAATCATGATGAAAAAGAACATAGAACTGACAATGAAGGACATTGCACGGGAATTCAACACTTCCGTAGCTACAGTGTCAAGGGCTCTCAAGGATTCGCCGAGAATCAGTGAGGAGAAAAGGCGTGCAATACAGCAATATGCCAAGGAGCACAACTTCTCTCCTAACATGCTTGCCGAGTCGCTGCGCAACAGCCGGGTGATGCAGCCGAAGATTATCGGTGTAATTGTTCCCGAACTGGCTCATTACTATTTCTCAACGGTGCTTGCGGGTATAGAGGAGGAAGCAAGGGCAAGGGACTACCGCATCATGGTGGCGCAGAGCAACGAAAAATATGAGCGCGAGGTGAAGATTTGCCAGTCGTTCTATGAGAACAGGGTTTGCGGAATCATCGTATCACAGGCCAAGGACACCGTGAAGTATGACCATTTCAACCAGTTGCTTGAAAACGGGGTGCCGCTTGTCTTCTATGACCGTATCTGCACCGGAGTGAACGCCAACCGAGTGGTGGTTGACGACTACCAAGGCGCATTCAACGCCGTGTCGCATCTGATTGAGACGGGATGCAAACGTATCGCATTCTTCGGGTCGCCAATGACTCTTGAAATATCAAAGAACAGATTCAACGGATACAAGGATGCCCTGAAGCGTCACGGAGTGGAATATGACGATAAACTGACCCTTTTCTGTGACAATCGCTCTGACGCTGAGGTGATAACTCCCGATTTACTGAATAAGGAAGACCGCCCCGACGCCTTCTTTGCGGTAAATGACGACACGGCAATAGGCATAATGTATGCAGCCAAGCGCATGGGATATAAGGTGCCCGACGACATATCCATATGCGGTTTCACCAATGGTCAGCGTGCCATAGCCTGCGACCCTATGCTCACCACTGTGGAGCAGCGTGGAAAACGAGTGGGTGAGGAAGCCGTTGACATACTAATAGCCCATGTGGAAGGCACCATCCCCATAGACAAGGTGGAAAAGAGAATTGTAAGAACAAGGTTGATAATCAGGGGGACAACGAGGTGATTTTTAAACCACAGAGATAAAGAGAAAAAGAGTTTTTGCTTTATAGAGTTGGTCGCAAGCGACGGAGGACTAAGAGCCTCCGGCATACATAATGCGCAGCCCTCCAAGAACTCTAAATGCCTTGGCATTCAAACTCTATAATAAATATGAAAACTCATAAACTCTTAAACTCTGCGGTTCAAAAATATAAAAAAGTTGAGTTAATGATTAAAGAATTAAGAATTAAAAATTTAAGATATGAAAAAGCAAAGACCTGATTTGTCCTTTATGAAACTGTGGAACATCAGTTTCGGATTCTTCGGAGTGCAGATAGCCTACGCACTCCAGAGTGCGAATATCTCACGCATATTCGCTACCCTTGGGGCTGACCCCCATTCTCTGAGTTACTTCTGGATTCTGCCGCCATTGATGGGTATCGTGGTGCAGCCTATCGTGGGAACACTGAGCGACAAGACATGGTGCCGATTCGGACGCCGCATACCTTATTTGTTTATAGGAGCGGCTGTGGCAGTGCTCGTGATGTGCCTGCTGCCTAATGCCGGTTCGTTTGGTATGGCTGTCAGCACAGCTATGACCTTCGGACTCTGCTCGCTGATGTTCCTTGACACAAGTATCAACATGGCGATGCAGCCGTTTAAGATGCTTGTGGGCGACATGGTCAACGAAAAGCAGAAGGCTCTCGCCTACTCTATCCAGAGTTTCCTTTGCAATGCCGGTTCACTTGTGGGATATGTATTCCCCTTCCTTTTCACTTTCCTCGGCATCAGCAATGTGGCGGCAAAGGGCGTTGTGCCTGACTCCGTTATCTATTCGTTCTATATCGGAGCTGCCATTCTCATCCTCTGTGTCATCTACACCACAGCCAAGGTTAAGGAGATGCCGCCAAAAGAATATGCTGAGTATCATGGTCTTGACAAACCTCTCGACGAGGAAAAGGTGAATGTATTCAAGCTCCTGAAGGATGCCCCGACTGCATTCTGGTCGGTAGGACTCGTGCAGTTCTTCTGCTGGGCGGCATTTATGTACATGTGGACTTATACAAACGGCGGCATTGCCGAGACTTGTTGGAACACCACCGACACCGCATCGCTAAGCTACCAGGATGCCGGCAACTGGGTGGGAGTACTCTTCGCCGTACAAGCCATAGGCAGCGTCATTTGGGCAATCATCATTCCTCAGATAAAAGACCGTAAGATTGCATACTGTATCAGCCTTATTTTAGGTGGCATCGGTTTCATTATGATTCCGTTCATCCACAACCAGTACGTGCTCTTCGTGCCTTATCTGCTCATCGGTTGCGCATGGGCGGCAATGCTTGCACTGCCGTTTGCCATTGTCACCAATGCCCTCGAAGGCTATGGGCACATGGGTGTATATCTCGGCTTGTTCAACGGCACCATCTGCATCCCGCAGATAGTGGCAGCAGCCACAGGAGGTCTTGTGTTTCAGATTATTGGAGGTCGCCAGTGCGACATGCTTTTGGTTGCGGGCATACTGCTTGTAATCGGTGCGTTCTGCGTATTCGCAGTCAAAGACAGGACATTGAAGCAAGTGGAGACAACCAATCCTTCAGAAGACTTGCTCAATATGAAATAGAGGTGAACGGAGAGAGTGTGCAAACGATTGCACACCCTCTTCCCGTTTTTCCGCAGATTTATGTTTACCTATTGAAATAATATTAGTAATTTTGCAACGAAATAATAACAATTTGAATTATGACAATACTTCTAAACCTATCGTATAACACTGTATTCGGCGAGCAACTGGTTGCCAACTTCATAAAGGGAGACAAACCGGAAGACATCGTAAAACAAAGAATGAATACTGTAAACGGCAGCGAATGGACTTGCCGTGTGAACACACCTGAGGGTACGGACGCCGTCAGCTATTATTATAGCGTTGAAAAGAATGGGGTGCTCTCACGCCAGGAATGGCAGTTGCAGCCCCACTGCATCAGACTCTCGGCTTCACAGTCGGAGACATTTACTGCCTATGACCACTGGAACGACATCCCCGAGGATGCCTATATGTACAGTTCAGCCATAACTGACTGCGTGGCGAAACGTACAAAGAGCAAGTCAGTAAAGACAACATCCACAAAGGCTGTCATCATCAAGACCAAGGCGCCACAGCTGAGAGCGTCTGAGCGTCTCGCCATCATGGGCAGTGACAAGGTCTTGGGAGAATGGGAGGCCATGAAGGCATATCCTATGGAAGAGTTCGCTCCCAACGAGTGGATGGCTGTCATCGACGCAAAGAAATTGAAGAGCAACAGACTGGAATTCAAATTCGTTGCCCTCAATGAGAAAACTGACTATACTCCCCTTTGGGAGACACGTGACAACCGCATAGTTGACATTCCTGAGTTGAAGGACGGCGGAACTGTTGTTTACGAACTGGACATTGCCTTCTTCCCCATCTTCGCCTGGAAGGCTGCAGGAGTGGTTGTACCGATATTCTCGCTTCGTTCTGAGGGCAGTTTCGGTGTGGGAGACTTTGGCGACCTGAAGATGATGGTGGGATGGGCGGCAAAGACACACCAGCGCGTCATACAGATCCTGCCCATATACGACACAACGATTACAAACACTTGGACAGACTCATACCCATATAACAGCATAAGCATCTACGCGCTTCATCCGCAATATGCCGACCTGCGCCAGCTTCCCGAACTGAAAGACGAAGAGGCAAGGGAGCGCATGGAGACCCTCCGCAAGGAACTCAACGCCCTGCCACAGATTGACTATGAGCGCGTCAACAATGCCAAGCGCGAGTATCTTCGTCTCTTGTTTGAGCAGGAATTTGCCGCTGCAAGCAAGAAAACAACATACAAGAAATTCTTCGAGGACAACAAGGAATGGCTTGTGCCCTACGCTGCATTCAGCCACTACCGCGACATATACGGCACTGCAACATTCAGCCAGTGGCCCGACCATCACTCCCTGCCCGAGGATGAACGCGAGAAGTTGGGCACTCCGGGAACCAAGGAATACAAGTCGGTTGCCTTCTGGTATTACGTCCAGTATATCCTCGACACCCAACTCCGCGATGCCCATAGCTACGCCCAGTCAAACCGTGTGCTGCTCAAAGGCGACATTCCAATCGGTATCAGTCGCGATGGTGTGGAGGCCTGGGTTGAACCCAAATACTTTAATCTTAACGGTCAGGCAGGTGCTCCACCTGATGCATTCTCTGCCAACGGACAGAACTGGGGCTTCCCCACATACAACTGGGATGCCATGCTTGAGGACGGGTGCTCATGGTGGGTGCGCAGATTCCGCAAGATGGCTGAGTTCTTCGACGCATACCGCATTGACCACGTGCTCGGATTCTTCCGCATTTGGGAGATTCCCTCGCATGCCGTACACGGACTGCTCGGTCAGTTTGCTCCTGCCCTCGCCATGACAAAAGAGGAGATTGAGGGCTACGGACTTCGCTTCGACGAAGACCGCTATACCCGTCCTTTCATCACCGACTGGACTCTCGACCGCATATTCCACGAGCGTGCCGCCGAGGTTAAGGAGATGTTCCTCGACCGCCTTGACGATGAACGTTATCAGATGAAACCTGAATACGACACACAACGCAAGGTAGAGGCATGGTACAAGGGAATTAAGAATGAAGAATTAAGAATTAAGAATGAAGAATTAAGAATTAAGAATGAAAACCTGCGCGACGGGCTGTATGCACTTATCAGCGACGTGCTCTTCCTTCGCGACCATAAAGACCCGAACAAGTTCCATCCACGTATCGGTGTGCAACTCGATTTCATCTACGAGCAATTGTGGGACAACGACAAGTATAACTTCAACCGCCTCTACAATGACTACTTCTATCGCCGCAACAACCAGTTCTGGTATCAGGAGGCAATGAAGAAGATGCCAAAGCTCACACAAGCCACACGTATGCTCGTATGTGCCGAAGACCTCGGTATGGTGCCCGACTGCGTGCCATGGGTGATGAACCAGCTGCGCATCCTGAGTCTTGAGATACAGTCGATGCCGAAGGACGACACGGTGCGCTTCGGCCATCTCTCGCGCAATCCCTACCGCTCGGTATGCACCATCTCCACACACGACATGTCAACACTGCGCCAGTGGTGGGACGAGGACTACGAGCGCACACAGGACTACTATAATACAATGCTCCATCGTGGCGGTGCAGCTCCTCATCCACTCCCTGGTTGGCTTGCCAAGGAGATAGTGTCGCGTCATCTCACGAGTCCCTCGATGCTCTGCCTTCTCTCATTGCAGGATTGGCTGTCTATCGACGAGAACCTGCGTCTTGCCGATGCCGATGCCGAGCGTATCAACATCCCGGCAAATCCACGACACTACTGGCGCTATCGCATGCATCTCACCATCGAGCAACTCCTCGCTGCCGAAGATTTCAATAAGACCGTTAAGGAGTTGGTGAAGAACAGCGGAAGAGGAAACTAAATTATTTAAACCACAGAGATAAAGAGGAAAAGAGATTATATGGAAGACTCTCAACCTCTTAATCTCTGTGGTTCAAAAAAAAACAAATAATTAAAAGTCAAGATATATATGAAAAAGATTAGTTTTTTTCTTTCTGCTTTGCTGTTGCCGCTGATGGCAATGGCACAGAGCGTCAGTTCGCCTGACGGAAACGTAACTGTAAAGTTCTCTCTCGCTGACGGTGGAGTGCCCACCTACGAAATGACTTATAAAAACAAGGCTGTGGTTAAGCCCAGTCGATTGGGACTCGAGCTTGCAAAGGACAAGCATGCGTCGAAGGGCAAGAACGAAACCGACCTTATGGACGGATTCAAGGTGACTAACACCAAGACCTCTTCCTTCGATGAGACATGGACTCCAGTGTGGGGCGAGTGGTCGCAGATTCGCAACAACTACAACGAACTTGAGGTTAACCTCAACCAACCCTCTGCCGACCGTAATATCATCATCCGATTCCGGGTGTATAACGAGGGATTCGGACTGAGATATGAGTTCCCGCAACAGAAGTCGCTCAACTATTTCCTTATTAAGGAAGAGCACACACAGTTTGCCATGACTGGCGACCACACCGCATGGTGGCTTCCCGGCGACTACGATACTCAGGAGCAAGAGACACAGGAGACCAAGCTCTCCGAAATACGCGCCCGCTTCAGGAAGGCTGTCAACTGGGACAACTCATCGGTGTCGGTGTTCTCAGAGACGGGAGTGCAGACAGCCCTTCAGATGAAGACTGCCGACGGACTGTATATCAACATCCATGAGGCAGCATGCGAGGACTATGCCACCATGCACCTCAACCTCGACGACAAGAACTTAGTCTTCGAGTCATGGCTCACTCCCGATGCCACAGGTCTAAAGGGTTGCATGCAGACACCCTGCCACACACCTTGGCGCACCGTGAAGGTGAGCGACGACGCACGCGACATGCTCTCTACCTCACTGACCCTAAACCTCAACGAACCTTGCAAGATTGAAGACACATCATGGATTCACCCTACCAAATACTGCGGTGTATGGTGGGAGATGATTGTAGGTAAGAGCACATGGGAATATGCCAGTGGCCTGCCTTCTGTAAAGCTCGGTGAGACCGACTACACCAAACTTACCCCCAACGGACGCCACGGTGCAAACACCGCCCACGTGAAGGAGTATATCGACTTCGCCGCTGCCAACGGTCTCGACCAGGTATTGGTTGAGGGATGGAACATCGGATGGGAAGACTGGGCAAATATGTGGAAGCGAGATGTCTTTGACTTCGTCACTCCTTATCCTGACTTCGATATCAAGTATCTCAACGAGTATGCACACTCCAAGGGAGTAAAACTGATGATGCACCACGAGACATCATCGAGCACCCAGAACTACGAGCGCCATCTCAATGCAGCCTTTGACCTCATGAACAAGTATGGTTATGATGCAGTGAAGACCGGATATGTGGGAGACATCATCCCCCGCGGCGACCACCACTACTCGCAGTCGATGAACAACCATTATATGCACGTCATCAAGGAGGCAGCCAAGCATCATATCATGGTCAACGGACATGAGGCAGTACGCCCCACAGGCCTTTGCCGCACATATCCCAACCTTGTGGGCAACGAGAGTGCGCGCGGCACAGAGTATGAGGCCTTCGGCGGCAGTCGTCCCGACCACACCGTCATCTTGCCCTTCACCCGTCTGCAGGGTGGTCCTATGGACTACACACCAGGTATTCTCGAGACCCAGCTGAACACATGGAGCGACAATCCCAACTATGTCCACACCACACTCGCAGGTCAGTTGGCACTCTATCTCACCATGTATTCCCCTCTCCAGATGGCAGCCGACCTGCCCGAGAACTACAAGAAGTATGACGATGCCTTCCAGTTTATCCGCGACGTGCCTTGCGACTGGAGTGACTCCAAGTACCTTGAGGCAGAGCCTGCCCGCTACATCACCGTGGCACGCAAGGACAAGAAGAGTGACAACTGGTTTATTGGAGGCAAGTGCAATGAAGATGGCCACCTCACTACCCTCACTTTAGACTTCCTCGACAAGGGGCGCAAATACGAGGCCACCATCTATGCTGATGCCAAGGATGCCGACTACGAGAAGAACCCCAAGGCTTATACCATCACCAAGAAGACCGTTAAGCAGGGACAGAAGCTCAAGATACAGCAGGCTCGCGGCGGCGGCTTCGCCATATCACTCAAAGCTTTGTAATTTTTTTAAACCACAGAGATTGCGCGACAATAAATCTCTTAATCTCTTAAACTCTATGGTTCCAAAAAAACAGAGTTTCACAAGTGGGAAAGCCATTGTATAATGGTTTTATTTAAACCACAGAGAAAAAGAGACAAAGAGTCTATTGCTTATAGAGTTAGTCGCAAGCGACAGAGAACACAGAGAAGCCATGCGGCAGACATAATGCGCAGCCCTCTTAATCTCCAATGCCAAAGGCATTAACTCTATTTAAGGACAAAAGAAAATCTCTTTAACTCTTAATCTCTGTGGTAAAAACAACTTAGATAGTTGAATAAATAATAAGATGGTAAACAAATGGAAATTAACGACATAACAAAAGAAATCATCGGAGCTGCCATCGAGGTTCACAAAACATTAGGACCAGGGCTTCTTGAAAAGCCATACGAACTATGTCTTATTCACGAATTGAAATTGCGAGGTCTTAAATGTGAATCCCAAAAACCAGTATCCATTCAATACAAAGGACTTGTCTTGGACGATTCACTTAAGCTTGACCTCGTTGTAGAGAATAAAGTAATCGTAGAACTCAAGGCAACAAAAGAAATTCTGCCAGTACATCGGGCTCAAATTATGTCGTATATGAAGTTATCCAGTATCAACAATGGATTAATTATCAATTTCCATGTTAAATTACTAAAAGACGGAATAGAGCGCTTCATAGATCAGGCGCAGCCCTCTTAATCTCCATGCCATCGGCATTAACTCAAAAAAAATATGGACAAAAGAAAATCTCTTCAACTCTTAATCTCTGTGGTAAAAAATAAAAAAAAAGAATCATGAGAATGAATAAAAAAATAAAGATTACATTGTTTTCTTTGGTTTTAGGAACCAGTACAATATCCGCCCAAACGACATTCAACGAGATGACCTACACCAAGGACGTCTCTTCATTCAAGCTCAACGCGCCGTCGAAGGCAAAGAGCGTAAAAGTGAACATATATAAAGAAGGTATCGGAGGCTCTGTGGTGAAGACCGTGAAAATGAAACGCACGGGCAACGACCTCTGGACTGCCGACATCAAAGGTGACCTGAAGGGAATGTTCTATACATTCCAGGTGGAAACAAAACAACAGAAGATGAACGAGACTCCGGGTGTCTTCGCCAAAGCCGTCGGTCTCAATGGACGACGTGGCGCCATCATCGACATGGCAGAAACAAATCCTGAAGGATGGTGCTGCGACCAGAAACCTCTGACCAAGCAACCCACTGACCTTGTCATATATGAGATGCACCACCGCGACTTCTCCGTATCTCCCACTTCCGGTTTGGAACACAAGGGTAAGTTCTTAGCTCTTACCGAGCCCAAGGCGGTGTATCATCTGAAGAACCTCGGCGTTAACGCCATCCATATCCTGCCTTCCTACGACTACGCATCTGTTGATGAGTCAAAGCCCGACGTGCCACAGTACAACTGGGGCTACGACCCGCTCAACTATAACGTTCCCGAAGGCTCATATTCCACAAACGCAGCATGCCCAACAGCCCGTATCAAGGAGTTCAAGCAGATGGTGCAGGCCCTGCACAAGGCAGGCATACGTGTCATCCTCGACGTGGTGTATAACCACACCTTCGATATTGACAACAGCAACTTCAACCTCACCTACCCCGGCTATTACTACCGCAAGACTGCCGACGGAAAAGTATCTGACGGTTCCGGTTGTGGTAACGAAACAGCAAGCGAGAAACCACTCATGCGCCAGTTTATGATAGAGTCTGTCCTATATTGGGCAAAGGAATATCACATCGACGGATTCCGCTTCGACCTTATGGGTATCCATGACATCGAGACGATGAACCTTATCCGCAAGGCACTCGACGAAATCGACCCATCCATCTATATGTATGGCGAGGGATGGAGCGCCGGAGCATGTGCTTATCCCAACGACAAACTCGCCATGAAAGCCAATACCCGTCAGTTAGACCGTATCGGTGCCTTCTGCGATGATATGCGTGATGCCATCCGCGGTCCGTTCAGTGATGACCACAAGTCGGCATTCCTCGGTGCCATC
>JALERP010000033.1 GCA_022764085.1 Prevotella sp. | reverse complement strand
GTTAAGGAGTTAAGGAGTTAAGGAGTTAAGCCAAATGTTGTTGCGCTTATATCCAATGCTCAATACTAATGGCTTAACTCCCAGCGACCAACGGGAGCGATAACTCCTTAACTCCTTAACTTCCAAAAAGTTGAGCATATGCGAAACTTAAGTTAATCATTCTATGACATACAGCGAGACTACAGAATACCTGTTCAGCCAGTTGCCGATGTTTGAACGCATCGGCGACAAGGGCTACAAGAGTGGACTGGAGAATACCCTTTCACTCGACGTGCACTTTGGTCACCCCCACTCCGCCTACAAGACCATACATATTGCCGGCACCAACGGCAAGGGGTCGTGTTCGAGCATGATAGCCGCCATGCTTCAGACGGCAGGCTACAGGGTGGGACTCTACACGTCGCCCCACCTCGTTGACTTCAGGGAGCGCATCAGGGTGAACGGCAGGATGATGAGCGAGCAGTATGTCATTGAATTTGTTGATAAAGAGCGCAAGTTCTTTGAAAAACTCCACCCTTCGTTTTTCGAAATCACCACCGCCATGGCATTCAAGTATTTCCATGACATGAAGGTGGATATAGCTGTGATAGAGACAGGGCTGGGCGGGCGTCTCGACTGTACAAACATCATCAACCCTATCCTTTCGGTCATCACCAACATCAGTTTCGACCACATGCAGTTTCTCGGCAACACCCTTGAGAAGATAGCCGGCGAGAAGGCGGGCATAATCAAGCATGGTGTGCCAGTAGTAATAGGTAATGCCACGCCAGAGACAAGAACCGTATTCGAGAAAATGGCATACGAGAATAATGCCGACATATTGTTTGCACAGGATGATGACAACAACGAGGTGATGAAAGTACCGGCAATAGACGATTCCACCTTATTATATTATACTAAGAGCTTCGGCGAAGTGAAGAGCTCGCTCATGGGCAACTACCAGAAGGAAAACGTCAACACTGTGCTTGTGGCTCTGAAGGTGCTAATGAAGATGGGATACCTTAGCGAGTGTGCCACAGAGAAGGGGCGCGAGGACATGCGCAGGGAAATTTCAGATGCATTCACCAATGTGGCCAAACTGACGGGACTCAGTGGCAGGTGGCAGACGGTGAAGACTACGCCGAGGGTGGTGTGCGATACTGGCCATAACCTTGCCGGTTGGCAATATCTGAGCCGTCAATTGGGCGAGGTTAAATGCAAGCAGATGCACATAGTCTTCGGTATGGTGAACGACAAGGACATCGACAGTATCATCAAATTGCTCCCCAAAAGGGCTATTTTCTATTTTACCGAGGCTGACACCCATCGTGCGCTCCCTTGGATGGAAATTCAGGAGAAAGCAATCGCCAATGGATTCTATGGAACAGGCTATCCCACTGTAAAAGAGGCTTTTGCGGCTGCTTTGCGCCACGCTGCCCACGATGATTTCGTCTTCGTCGGGGGAAGCAGTTACGTGGTCGCAGATTTCCTCCGCGACTGCATTTAGTTGTTTTTAACACATAAATAACATTCTTTTTGGCGAATAACTTGTATATGTCGGAAATTTTTAGTTACTTTGCAGACAAGAAATATGTAACTAAAAACATACGATTATGACAAGTAATTCAGAATCAGCGAACTTGTGTGGTCTGAATCGTAAGGATTTCCAGACCACGATTAACGGTAAGAAGACCGATTTATACATTTTGCGCAACCGTAAAGGTTACGAAGTGGCAATCTCCAACTATGGCGGCGCCATCTGCGCCATCATGGTGCCCGACAGGGAAGGCAAGGTAGCAAACGTTATCCAGGGCTTCGACAGCATTCAGGCTCTTATGGAAACTAACGAGATCTACCGCTCTACCCTTATCGGACGCTATGGCAACCGTATCTGCAAGGGTCAGTTCACGCTCAACGGCAAGGACTACCAGCTCGCCCTCAACGACGGTCCCAACCACCTGCACGGCGGTAATAAGGGTTACAACATGAGGGTATGGGATGCACGCCAGATGAGTCCGCGCTCGTTGGCTCTCAACTACACCTCTCCATACGGCGAGGAAGGTTTCTCTGGTGAGGTAAAGGTAAATGTGGAGTTTACATTCACTGACGATAACGAGATTGTTATCGAGTATCTCGCCACTACCAACAAGAAGACAATCATCTGTCTTACCCACCATGCATTCTTCTCATTGGCAGGCATCGCAAATCCCACTCCGACCATTGAAGAGCAGATTTGCCAAATCAACGCCGATTTCTATCTCCCAATCGACAATACCAGCATTCCCACGGGTGAAGTCCTCAAGGTGGAGGGCACTCCGTTCGACTTCCGTCAGCCCAAGGCTTTCGGACTGGAGATTGATGCCGACAACGAGCAGATAAAGAATGGTTCGGGTTACGACCACAACTACGTACTGAACAAGAAAGAAGAAGGTGAGTTGAGCTTTGCTGCCAAGGTGACGGAGCCAAAGAGCGGTCGCACACTGGAGGTTTACACCACGGAGCCTGGAGTGCAGCTTTATACTGCCAACTTCTGCAACGGTGCAGTGGGTCAGCACGGAGCAACATTCCCCAAGCGCTCTGCCGTTTGCCTTGAGTGCCAGCATTTCCCCGACTCTCCCAACCGTCCGTATTTCCCGTCGGTTGTGTTGCGCCCGTCGGAGCAGTATAAGCAGAAGACAATCTATAAGTTTGGAGTGGAGTAAATTTGAATTAAGAATTCTTTTGCAAACGAGAGCAGAGCCAAGCTTGCTTGAGCTATGCCGAGTGCAGCTAAAGAATCGACGAAGTCAATTAAAAATTAAGAATTAAAGAGATGAGTCAGAAACAAACTCCGAACTACACGTTCGCGCTTATCGTGGTATTTATCGTATGCTTCCTCATAGGATTTGTAACCACAATGAACAACTCGATGATTCCGTTCTGCTCCAAGGCGTTCAACCTTACAGCTCAGGACGGTCAATATGTTAATTCGGCATTCTACGGTGCCTACCTCTTGGCAATACCATTCTCACTGTTGATGAGCAAGATTGGCTATAAGGGCACATTGGTGCTCGGTCTTGCCGTTGTCGGTATAGGTTTCGTTATCAACTCCATCGGCATCAATGCAGCCATTTCAGCTGGAGCAAATGTTTATGCCGTGTTCCTCGGCACCATGTGCCTTGTGGCCATGGGTATCGTGATGCTTCAGAACGTTGCAAACCCATACGTGATGGTTCTCGGCTCTCCGGAGAAGGGAGCTTTCCGTATGACCCTTTCACAGGCTCTGAACTCAGTGGCTACCACCGTGGCGCCTATCTTCATCACCCAGATTATCATTGCAGGCAAGACGCCCGCACCGGAATATGTTCCCGGCCCATATCTCGGTCTTGGAATATTCACTATTGTGGTATGCGTGATACTGGTTCTGCTTAAGCTTCCAAAGATTGACGAGGGCAAGCAGGCCGAGGATGCCGGTGAACATCGCGAATACAAGAGCAGCGTGTTCAAATATCCTCACGTATGGCTTGGCGCACTCGGTATTTTTGCATATATGGGAGTTGAGATTGGTGTGCCCTCGATGTTAAAGTATCGCTTTGAACTTTTGCCGGAATACGCTGGTATTGACGTATCTGACGTGGTAACAAGCTACCTTTCATTCTATTGGGGCGGCATGATGGTAGGACGATTTGTAGGTGCTGGCATCCTGACCAAATTTGAGCCGCGCAAGCTTTTGACTTCTTGCCTCTGCCTCGGCGCTCTGTGCATTCTTTTGTCACTGTTGTTCTCAAGCAGCATGTTGGGTATATGGTGCATGTTGGCAGCAGGACTGTTCCACTCAGTGATGTGGCCGCTTATCTTCAACCTCGGCTTGCAGGAACTTGGCCCTCACACCAAGGCTGCCTCAGGTGTCATCAACACTGGTGTTATCGGTGCAGCTGTCCTGATGCCTCTTATGGGAGCCATTGTTGACATGACCGGTGTCATCATCGCCATGTGTTTCCTGTTCATCTTCTACGCATACATTATATGGTTCTGCAACTGGGGTAGCAAGATTGGACTTAAGTAATTTGGAATTTGCATTTATTAATTAACTAACATTATTATATAATTAATATGGATATAGAATTTGTAAGAAGTCGTTTTATCAAGCATTTCGACGGAAAAACCGGTAATATATACGCGTCTCCGGGTCGTATCAACCTCATTGGCGAGCACACAGATTACAACGGTGGGTTCGTATTCCCCGGAGCTGTTGACAAGGGCATGATGTGTGAGATTCGTCCTAATGGCACCGATACCATCCAGGCCTACTCTATCGACCTTAAGGACCGTGTGGAGTTCAAGGTTGACGACCCTAATGGTCCACGCGCAAGCTGGGCACGCTACATCTACGGCGTGGTGCAGGAAATGCGCAAGTTAGGCGTTGAGGTTAAGGGATTCAACACTGCCTTCGCAGGCGATGTGCCCCTCGGTGCAGGTATGTCTTCATCGGCCGCCCTCGAGAGCTGCTTCGCTTTCGCCATCAACGACCTGTTTGCCGACAACCGCATCTCCAAGTGGGACCTTGTTCTCGTTGGCCAGGCTACAGAGCACAACTACTGCGGCGTGAACTGCGGAATCATGGATCAGTTTGCCAGCGTCTTCGGCAAGTCGGGCTGTCTGATGCGCCTCGACTGCCGCAGCCGTGAGTTTGAATACTTCCCGTTTATGCCCGAGGGCTACAAGCTCGTGTTGCTCGACTCTGTTGTTAAGCATGAACTGGCAGGCTCACCCTACAACGACCGCCGCAACAGCTGCGAAAATGTTGTCAAGCACATCGCCGCCAAGCATCCGGAAGGCACATTCGATACTCTGCGCGACTGCACATGGGAGCAGCTTGAGGAAGTGAAGGCTGAGGTGGGCGAAGAGGATTATCGCCGCGCCAAGTTCGTCCTCGGAGAGAAAGACCGCGTGCTTGCAGTATGCGAAGCCCTCAACGAAGGCGACTATGAGACCGTTGGTCAGAAGATGTACGAGACCCACGAGGGACTGTCGAAGGACTACGAGGTGTCATGCGAGGAGCTTGACTTCCTCAACGACATCGCCAAGGAAAACGGTGTTACCGGTAGCCGCATTATGGGCGGTGGATTCGGTGGATGCACCATCAACCTGGTCAAGGCTCCGTTGTATGACAAGTTCATCGCAGACGCTAAGGCAAAGTTCGCAGCCAAGTACGGTCACGAGCCGAAGGTTTATGATGTTGTCATCGGCGACGGTTCAAGAAAGATTTGCTAATTTATATAATAAGGTGCAGGGATTCACTGACAATGACGCAGTGATTTCACTGCACCTTCATTGAAATCGAAAGGAGGAATGACGCGACTTTACGTCTTGTCTTCCTCCTTTCTTGCTTTTTCTCAAGAAAACCCTAAAATCTTAGTTAACATAACTTAAATTGATACACAAATAACAATAAAAGTGTCAAAAATACACTTTAAACAAAAAAAAAAGGAGAAAAAGCATTGTCAATTCAAAATAAAATTGTAATTTTACACCCGAAATCAGCAATCATGCTATATCAACAACTAAAAACATCATAAAAGATGAAGAAATTTAAGACATCATGCTTAGCATTTGGCTTGACCCTCGCAATGATGGCAAGCTGCCAGTCAGGAGAGAAGGCTGCCGACACAACTGTGTCGGGCTTGAATCCCGCAGCGTTTGATTCAACAATCAACGGTAAGAAAACAGCGTTGTTCACCCTCAAGAACTCCAACGGTATGGAGGTGTGCATCACAAACTTCGGTGCACGAGTTGTATCGCTCGTGGTGCCCGACAAGGACGGCAAGCCCACCGACGTGGTTCTTGGCTATGACAACATCGCACAGTATGCAGACATCAAGAATTCGCCCAGCGACTTCGGTTCGTCGGTAGGTCGTTATGCCAACCGCATCAACCAGGGTAAGATTACCGTTGAAGGCAAGGAGTATCAACTGCCGCAGAACAACTTCGGTCATTGTTTGCACGGCGGTCCAACGGGATGGATGTATCAGGTATATGACGCAGAGCAGGTGAACGACTCTACACTGAAGATGACCATCGTTTCACCCGACGGCGACAATAACTTCCCCGGAACAGTTACTGCAACAACTACCTATACTCTGCTTAGCAACAACACATTGGACATCGTCTGGGAGGCAACTACCGACAAGGAGACCATTATCAACCAGACCAACCACAGTTATTTCAACCTCAACGGCGATCCCTCAAAGCCTGGTATGAACATGGTGCTCTATGTGAACGCAGACAACTACACGCCTGCCGACGCAACATATATGACAACAGGCGAGATAGCCCCTGTTGAGGGCACACCGATGGACTTCCGTAAGGCTCACGCAATTGAGGAGACCATAGTAGATACCACATTCCAGCAGATTAAGAACGCTTCAGGCTATGACCACAACTGGTGTCTGAACACATACAAGGACGGCAAGGGTGACGACACTCAGGTGTGCGCTTCGCTTTACTCTCCAGTGACAGGCATCTTCCTTGAGATGTTCACCAACGAGCCAGGAGTGCAGGTTTATACTGGCAACTTCCAGGGCACAGGCATTTCCTGCAAGCACGGCATCAAGTATCCCAAGCAGGTTTCGGTATGTCTCGAAAGCCAGAAGTATCCCGACTCTCCCAACAAGAAGGACTGGCCACAGCCATACCTGAAGCCGGGCGAGAAGTACTACAGCCACTGTGCATATAAGTTCAGCATTAAATAGCATTTTCCTAACTGAAATAATAACTAAATAATCTTATTAAAAAATGAATTGGACATCAACAGAATTTATCTGGCTTGACTGGCTTGTGCTCGCCATAGGTGTATTGGGCGTGATATGGGCTGTATGGAGAGCCATTGTGAAGGACAAGATGGCACAGAAGGGCGAGGACTCTTCTGCCTATCTCTTTGGCAAGGGTGAGCCTTGGTATGTAATCGGTATGGCTATTTTCGCAGCCAACATCGGTAGTGAGCACCTCGTAGGTCTCGCAGGAACCGGAGCGAAGAGCGGTGTGGGTATGGCACACTGGGAGATGCAGGGATGGATGATCCTCATCCTCGGATGGTTGTTCGTGCCTTTCTATCAGCTTCTCATCAACAAGATGGGCAAGATTATCACCATGCCCGACTTCCTCAAGTTCCGCTACACACAGCGCACAGGCTCATGGCTGTCAATCATCACACTTGTGGCTTATATCCTCACCAAGGTGAGCGTGACAGCACTTACAGGTGGTATCTTCTTCGAGTATCTTTGGGGTCTTAACTTCTGGGCGGGAGCCATCGGTCTTATACTTCTGACCGCCGTATTCACCGTGTTTGGCGGTATGAAGGGTGTGATGACACTTTCCACCATCCAGACTCCAATCCTTGTCATAGGTTCGTTCCTCGTTCTCTTCCTCGGTCTTGCCACCCTCGGCGGAGGCAGCATCGGTGAGGGTTGGACAAGCATGATGAACTACTGCAACCAGCTGAACAACGGCTACGGAACAACTCACATGTTCCACTGGGAAGAAGGTGACAGCATGTATCAGGAGTATCCTGGATTCGTGGTGTTCCTGGGAGCGACAATTATCGGTTTCTGGTACTGGTGTACCGACCAGCATATCGTACAGCGTGTGCTTGGCCAGGTTCCCGGCGAAAGCAACGAGGAGGTGATGAAGCGTGCACGCCGCGGTACTATCGCCGCTGGTTTCTTCAAGGTTCTCCCCTGCTTCATGTTCCTTATCCCTGGTATGATTGCAGCCGCATTGGCTGAGAAGGGAGCCATTGAGATGCAAGAAACCGACGCCGCCTTCGCCATCATGGTAAAGAACGTTCTGCCCGCAGGTATCAAGGGTATCGTTACCATCGGATTCATCTGCGCCCTCGTGGCTTCATTGGCAGCCTTCTTCAACAGTTGCGCCACCCTCTTCACCGAGGACTTCTACAAGCCTCTGAAGAAGGGCTTGAGCGAGGAGCACTACGTGTTCGTAGGTCGCGTGGCTACCGTCGTTGTCGTAATCCTTGGTTTCGCATGGTTGCCCATCATGATGAAGATGGACACACTCTACAACTATCTGCAGGGAATACAGTCGCTGCTCGCACCTGCTATGGTGGCAGTGTTCGCAATGGGTATCTTCTCTAAGAAGATTACTCCCAAGGCTGGTGAATACACAATGATTGTAGGTTTCCTCATCGGTATGGTACGCCTTGTCACCAATGTAATCACCGATACTGGCAAGGCTGCTATGGACGGAGCTTTCTGGGATGCCACTGCATGGTTCTGGCAGACCAACTGGCTTGTGTTTGAGTGCTGGCTGCTCGTATTCCTCATCATCTTCATGATAGTAGTGAGCTGCTTCACACCCGCACCAAGCAAGGAGCAGGTTGATGCCATCACCTTCACTGCCGACTTCAAGAAGTCCATCCGCCAGAGCTGGGGCTTGTTTGATATAATAGGTACGCTGGTGGTTATTGGCCTTTGCGCAGCCTTCTATGCATACTTCTGGTAATTTTTTAAGGAGTTAAAGGAGTTAAGGAGTTAACTCCCAGCGACCAAAGGGAGCACTACTCCTTAACTCCTATAATAACAGAGTGCTTAAGCAACTTAAATTAAATGACATTATGACAGTTTTTTACGGTAATTATTCTAAAGTACTCGTTTCGGTGGATTGTATCATCTTCGGATTCGACGAGGGAGAGCTTCGCGTGCTGATAGGCAAGCGCAAGATGGACCCGGGACGTGGCGAGTGGTCGCTTTATGGCGGTTTTGTGCGCAACGACGAGAGCGTGGATGACGCAGCATATAGGGTACTGGCAGAACTGACCGGACTGAACAAAATATTCATGCGCCAAGTGGGAGCTTTCGGTAGTGTTGACCGAGACCCGGGAGAGCGAGTTATCTCCATAGCATACTATGCGCTTATCAACGTCAACGACTATGATGACGAGTTGCGCTTGCAACATGGAGTGGAATGGGTGAACATCAACAACGTGCCGAAGATGTACTCCGACCACAACAAGATGATTGAAAAGGCACGGAAAATGATGCAGGATAAGGTGTCGAGAGAACCGGTGGGATTCAAACTTCTACCCACCCTGTTCACGCTGACACAGTTGCAACGTCTATATGAGGCCATCAACGGCGAGGAGATGGACAAGCGCAACTTCCGCAAGCGCATCAAGGAGATGGATTTCATCGAGAAGACCGAACTGATAGACAAGACCTCGTCGAAGCGCGGCGCGTCGCTCTATCGTTTCAACAAACATGCATATAACGAAGACCAGAACTTCAAGCTCTGAGTCTCATAATATATCATAAATAAAAACATTATTAAACTATAAATTTAAATCAAAAAACTATGTTAGAGGAACTGAAAGAAAAAGTGTTCAAGGCAAATCTTGACCTTGTTAAACACAATCTCGTTATCTTCACATGGGGCAACGTGTCGGGTATTGACCGTGAGAAAGGCCTCGTAGTGATAAAGCCGTCGGGTGTCAGCTACGACACTATGAAGGCTTCTGATATGGTGGTCGTTGACCTGGAGACAGGCAAGGTGGTCGAGGGCGACCTTAACCCTTCGTCTGACACTCCTACCCACTTGGTGCTCTACCGTGCATTCCCCGAACTGGGCGGCATCGTGCATACACACTCTACATACGCCACAGCATGGGCTCAGGCAGGAAAGGACATTCCAAACATCGGCACCACTCACGCCGACTACTTCCACGACAGCATCCCATGCACCGACGACATGACAGAGGCTGAGGTGAAGGGCGACTATGAGTTGGAGACAGGAAACGTGATTGTCAACCGCATTAAGGCGGGCAATATCAATCCTGTACACACTCCCGGTGTATTGGTGAAGAACCACGGTCCGTTCTCTTGGGGAAAGGATGCCGACAATGCCGTATATAACGCAGTCGTTATGGAGCAGGTGGCTAAGATGGCATTCGTGTCATTCTCTGTCAACCCCAATACCACAATGAATCCTCTGCTCGTGGAGAAGCACTTCAGCCGCAAGCATGGCCCTAATGCTTACTATGGACAGAAGAAAAAGAATTAAAATTTAAGGATTAAGAATTAAGAAATATAATCTAACAATAAACAACAATTAAAAACTTAAAGGTTATGGTTAAAGCATTTGAAAATTACGAAGTTTGGTTCGTAACAGGCGCACAGCTCCTCTATGGAGGTGACGCAGTAGTAGCAGTTGACAGTCACTCAAAGGAGATGGTAGCAGGACTCAACGACTCCGGCCGTCTCCCTATCAAGGTAGTTTATAAGGGCACAGCCAACTCGTCGGCTGAGGTAGAGGCCATTATGAAGGCTTCTAACAACGACGAGAAGTGCGTGGGTATCATCACATGGATGCACACCTTCTCGCCCGCAAAGATGTGGATCAAGGGTCTGCAGGCTCTGAAGAAGCCTCTGCTCCACTTCCACACACAGTACAATGCCGACCTCCCATGGGACACTATCGACATGGACTTCATGAACCTCAACCAGTCGGCTCACGGCGACATCGAGTTCGGGCATATCTGCAGCCGCATGCGTGTTCCCCGCAAGGTGGTTGTCGGTCACTGGAAGAGCCCCGAGGCTCAGGAGAGAATTGCCGTATGGTCGCGTGTGGCCGCAGCAGTGGCCGACGCCCACAACTGCCGCTGTCTGATGTTCGGTATGAACATGAACAACGTGGCTGTTACCGACGGCGACCGTGTGGAGTTTGAGCAGCGTCTCGGATACCATGTTGACTACTATCCTGTATCTAACCTCATGGAGTACTGGAAGCAGGTTTCTGACGAAGAAGCTGACGCACTTGTCGAGGAGTACAAGAAGGCTTATACCATCAAGATTGACGAGTCAGGCGAAGAGGTATATTGGGAGAAGGTTAAGCATGCCGCAAAGGCTGAGATTGCACTCCGCCGCGTGCTGAAGGAAGAGGGTGCAACAGCATTCACTACCAACTTTGACGACCTTGGCGAGGCAGACATCAACGACCCGAACTTCATCGGTTTCGACCAGATTCCTGGTCTTGCTTCACAGCGCTTGATGGCTGAGGGTATCGGTTTCGGTGCCGAGGGCGACTGGAAGACCGCATGCCTCTATCGCTCACTGTGGGTGATGAACCAGGGCATGGAGAAGGGTTGCTCGTTCCTCGAGGATTACACCCTCAACTTCGCTCCCGACTGCACATCCAGCCTCCAGAGCCACATGCTCGAGGTTTGTCCGCTCATCGCTGTCAACAAGCCTACACTTGAGGTACACTTCCTTGGCATCGGTATCCGCAAGGAGCAGACCGCTCGCCTCGTGTTCACATCCAAGACAGGACGTGGTATCAAGGCCACCGTTGTTGACCTTGGCAACCGTTTCCGCCTTATTACCTCTGAGGTAGAGTGCATCGAGCCGAAGCCAATGCCTAAGCTCCCCGTTGCCTCTGCCCTCTGGGTTCCGCAGCCTTCGTTCGAGATTGGTGCCGGCGCATGGATTCTCGCCGGTGGTACTCACCACAGTGCCTTCTCTTACGACATCACTGCCGAATATTGGGAAGACTTTGCCGAGATGCTCGACATCGAGTGCATCAACATCGACAAGAACACCACTACCAGTGGATTCAAGGTTCAGCTCCGCAACAACGAGGTTTACTACATGCTGAACAAGGCTCTCCACTAATTATTAAATAAACACAGAGACACTGAGCCACAGGGATATTCATAAGTTCACGAAAAACTTGAATAAAACTCTGTATCTCCGTGACTCTGTGTTATAATATTACAAATATGACCGCAAAAGAAACGATTCAACAGGGTAAGGCAATACTCGGTATAGAGTTTGGCTCAACCCGCATAAAAGCCGTCTTGATTGACGAAGACAACAAGCCTATTGCCCAGGGAAGCCACGAGTGGGAAAACCAACTTGTCGATGGACTTTGGACTTACAGTGTAGAGGCAATATGGTATGGTCTGCAGGACTGTTACGCTGACCTGCGCAAGAATGTACTTGCAGAATATGACACAGAAATCGAGGAGCTTGCTGCCATCGGCATCAGTGCCATGATGCACGGATATATGGCATTCAACGAGAAGCAGGAAATCCTTGTGCCATTCCGCACATGGCGCAACACCAATACAGCCAAGGCTGCAGCGGCGTTGTCGGAACTGTTTGTATATAACATCCCTCTCCGCTGGAGCATCTCTCACCTATATGAGGCGATACTTGACAATGAGGAACATGTGGCAGAAATTGACTTCCTCACAACATTGGCAGGCTTCATCCACTGGCAGCTCACAGGTAAGAAAGTGCTTGGCATAGGCGACGCATCAGGTATGCTGCCTATCGACCCTAATACCCGCGACTATTCTGCTGCTATGGTAGAGAAGTTCAATAATCTCATTGCTCCCAAGGGATTCAACTGGACCTTGCTCGACATTCTGCCCAAGGTGTTGCTCGCAGGAGAGAATGCAGGTTTCCTGACTGCCGAGGGTGCAAAGAAACTCGACATCTCAGGACATCTGAAACCAGGCATACCACTCTGTCCTCCCGAGGGAGACGCTGGCACTGGTATGGTGGCAACTAATGCCGTAAAGCAGCGCACTGGTAATGTTTCTGCCGGTACTTCTTCATTCTCAATGATTGTTTTGGAGAAAGACCTCAGCAAGCCATACGAGATGATTGACATGGTGACTACACCCGACGGTTCGCTCGTGGCCATGGTACACTGCAACAACTGCACAAGCGACCTCAACGCCTGGGTGAATCTCTTTAAGGAATATCAGCAACTGCTTGGCGTTCCGGTAGATATGAACGAAGTGTTCGGTAAGCTCTACAACAATGCCCTAACGGGAGATGCCGACTGTGGCGGACTTATCGCATACAACTATATCTCTGGCGAACCTGTAACCGGTCTTGCTGAGGGACGTCCGATGTTCGTGCGTTCAGCCAACGACAAGTTTACCCTTGCTAACTTTATGCGTGCTAACCTTTATGCATCTGTTGGTGTATTGAAGATTGGTAACGATATTCTATTCAATGAGGAGCACATCAAGGTTGACCGTATCACCGGACATGGTGGATTGTTCAAGACAAAGGGTGTGGGGCAGCGTGTACTCGCAGCTGCCATCAACTCTCCTATATCTGTAATGGAGACTGCTGGAGAAGGTGGTGCATGGGGTATAGCCCTGCTTGCTTCCTATCTTATTAATAATGCCGAAGGCTCTACCCTCGCCCACTGGCTTGAGTCGAATGTATTTGCTGGCAATACCGGCGTGGAGATTGCTCCTACTGCCGAGGATGTAGCAGGATTCAACAAGTGGATTGAGAACTACAAGCGCGGACTCGCCATTGAGCAGGCAGCTGTCGAGAATAAGGCTTAAGTCTTAATTAAGAATTAAAAATTAAAAATTAAGAATGAAAAGATTATTAACAACAATGACATTGACTGCTGCGTTGTCAACGTCAATTATGGCTCAGAACGCTACAGTAACAATCCATGCCGACAAGGGCACCAATAAGATACACAAGGAAATATACGGCCAGTTTGCCGAGCATCTTGGATCTTGTATCTATGGTGGTCTCTGGGTAGGCGAAAACTCTCAGATTCCTAACATCAACGGATATCGCAAGGATGTATTTGACGCACTGAAGGCTCTTCAGATTCCCGTACTTCGTTGGCCAGGCGGCTGCTTTGCCGACGAATACCACTGGATGGACGGTATCGGTCCTAAGGAGAAGCGCCCAAAGATGCAGAACAACAACTGGGGTGGAACCATTGAAGACAACTCCTTCGGTACACACGAGTTCCTTAACCTTTGCGAGATGCTCGGCTGCGAGCCATATATCAGCGGTAACGTCGGTAGCGGCACTGTAGAAGAGCTTGCAAAGTGGGTGGAATACATGACCAGCGACGGTGACACGCCAATGGCAAAGCTGCGCCGCCAGAACGGACGCGACAAGGCATGGAAGGTTAAGTTCCTCGGTGTCGGCAACGAGAGTTGGGGTTGTGGCGGAAGCATGCTTCCTGAATATTACGCCGACCTCTATCGTCGCTATCAGACATACTGCCGCAACTACGACGGCAACCAGCTTTACAAGATTGCCTCAGGAGCCAGCGACTACGACTGGAACTGGACAAAGGTGCTGATGGACAAGGCAGGACATACCATGAACGGTATCTCCCTGCACTACTACACCGTGACTGGCTGGAGCGGAAGCAAGGGTGCTGCACTTAAGTTCAACCCGGACGAGTATTATTGGACAATGGGCAAGTGTCTTGAGGTGGAAGACGTGATAAAGCGTCATGCCGCTATCATGGACAAGAAAGACCCCGACAAGAAGATTGGATTGCTCCTCGACGAATGGGGAACATGGTGGGATGAGGAACCAGGTACTATTCCAGGTCACCTCTATCAGCAGAACACCATGCGCGACGCTTTTGTTGCCGCCCTCTCGCTCAATGTATTCCATCGCCATACCGACCGTCTGCGCATGGCAAACATCGCACAGGTTGTCAACGTGCTCCAGTCAATGATTCTCACCGACCAAAAGGGAACAGGCCACATGGTTCTCACTCCTACCTATCACGTCTTCGAGATGTACAAGGGATTCCAGGAGGCCACCTATCTTCCTTGCGATGTCAACGTTGACTCAATAGAGGTGCGCGGTGACGATCACGCCAAGGATGGTCGCAAGGTACCTGCCGTGAGCACGTCAGCCGCCAAGAAAGCCGATGGCAGCATCATCATGTCGCTTGCCAACGTATGCCTCGACAAGGCTCAGACCCTCACCATCAACCTTGACGGTATGCAGGCTAAGGCAGTGAGCGGACGCATCCTCACCTGTAAGAATATCACCGACTATAACGACTTCGACAACACGCAGGTTGTGGTTCCAACTGCATTTAAGGACGCTAAACTGAAGAAAAACGTGCTTACAGTGAAAATTCCTGCAAAATCTATCGTTGTTCTCGATATAAAATAGTATATTTGCAGTCGATTAGCAATATTATTGCAAAAAAAACATGTAACTCATTATAAAACGTACAAAAAATGAATGACAAGAATCTAATGAACAAGGCAGCGGACAATATTCGTATTCTCGCTGCATCTGCTGTAGAAAAGGCAAAGAGTGGACACCCAGGCGGTGCAATGGGTGGTGCAGACTTCATTAACGTGCTCTATAGCGAGTACCTGAAGTATGATCCTGAGAATCCAGGATGGGTAGGTCGTGACCGTTTCTTCCTCGATCCAGGCCACATGGCTCCGATGCTCTATTCGCAGCTTACTCTTATCGGAAAATTCACACTCGATGAACTGGCACAACTCCGTCAGTGGGGCTCACCTACTACAGGTCACCCTGAATTTGAGATTGCCCGTGGTATCGAGAACACATCAGGTCCTCTCGGACAGGGACATGTGTTTGCTGTAGGTGCCGCCATTGCCGCCAAGTTCCTGGCTGCTCACACAGGCAACCCCACATTCGACAAGGAAACCATCTACGCATATATTTCTGACGGAGGCATACAGGAGGAAATCTCTCAGGGCGCAGCTCGTATAGCTTCTGTGCTCGGTTTGGACAACCTCATCATGTTCTACGACTGCAACGACATCCAGCTCTCTACAGAGACAAAGGAGGTTATGAACGAGGACACAGCCGCCAAGTATCGCGCTCTTGGCTGGGAGGTATTCGAAATCAACGGTAACGACGTTGACCAGATTCGCGAGGCTCTCGACAAGGCAAAGAAGGTTGAAGGCAAGCCAACCCTCATCATTGGTAAATGTATCATGGGTAAGGGTGCCCTGAAGGCTGACGGTTCTTCTTACGAGGCTAACTGCAAGACTCACGGTGCTCCTCTCGGTGGCGACGCTTTCGTCAACACAATCAAGAACCTTGGCGGTGACCCAGAGAACCCATTCCAGATTTTCCCCGAAGTCAAGGAACTCTACGCCAAGCGTGCTGAGGAGCTCAAGGGCATTTGCGCTGAGCGTTACGCAGAGGAGAAGGCTTGGGCTGACGCAAACCCCGAGAAGGCTGCACAGCAGGACGAGTGGTTCAGCGGCAAGGCTCCGAAGATTGACTGGAGCAAGTGTGTTCAGAAGGACAACGATGCCACACGTAGCGCATCTGCAGCTTGTCTGAGCGTACTGGCACAGCAGGTTCCAAATATGATCTGCGCTTCTGCCGACCTCTCTAACTCTGATAAGACCGACGGATTCCTCAAGCAGACAAAGGCTTTGGTTAAGGGCGACTTCAGCGGAGCGTTCTTCCAGGCTGGTGTGGCTGAGCTTACCATGGCTTGCTGCTGCATCGGTATGTCACTGCACGGTGGTGTTATCCCTGCTTGCGGTACATTCTTCGTATTCTCTGATTATATGAAGCCCGCCGTACGTATGGCTGCCCTCATGCAGCTGCCAGTCAAGTTCATCTGGACACACGACGCTTTCCGCGTAGGAGAGGACGGTCCTACTCACGAGCCTGTTGAGCAGGAGGCACAGATTCGCCTTATGGAGAAGCTGAAGAACCACGCGGGCAAGAACTCTTGCCTCGTTCTCCGTCCCGCCGACGCCAAGGAGACAACAGTTGCCTGGGCTATGGCAATGGAGAACACAGATACTCCTACAGCTCTCATCTTCAGCCGTCAGAACATCAACAACCTGCCCGAGGGCAACGACTACGAGCAGGCTCGCAAGGGTGGCTATGTAGTGGCCGGTTCGGACGAGAATCCAGATGTAGTGCTCGTTGCTACCGGTTCAGAGGTTTCAACCCTCGTCAGTGGTGCCGAGTTGCTCCGCAAGGATGGCGTAAAGGTTCGCATCGTGAGCGTTCCTTCTGAGGGATTGTTCCGCACCCAGAGTGCTGAATACCAGCAGAGCGTTGTACCTACAGGAGCCAAGGTGTTCGGTATGACCGCCGGTTTGCCTGTAAACCTCCAGGGCTTCCTGATTGGTGCAGCTCCCGAGTCAAAGATTTGGGGTCTTGAGAGCTTTGGTTTCTCGGCTCCTTACAAGGTGCTCGACGAGAAGCTCGGATATACAGGCCAGAACGTTTACGAGCAGGTAAAGGCAATGTTGTAATTCTGTTGACGAGTAAACAAGTTGACGAGTTGATAGAATCAGCCGATATATCAAATAACTTGTTTACTTGTCAACTTGTTTACTTGTCAACTTTAAAATAAACATATGGAAGTAAAGACAGTAGGAGTGGCTTGCGACCACGCAGGCTTCGCATTGAAGAAATACGTGCTTCAGTACTTGGAAGAGCATGGATATGCCTACAAGGACTATGGTACATACAGCGACATGAGCTGCGACTATCCTGACTTCGGCCATGCATTGGGCGAAGGCATCGAGAGCGGCGAGGTTTATCCTGGTATTGCCGTATGCGGCAGTGGCGAGGGCATCAGCATAACGCTCAACAAGCATCAGGGAGTTCGCGCAGGACTCGCTTGGATTCCCGAGATTGCCCATCTATGCCGCCAGCATAACGATGCCAACGTACTGGTTATGCCAGGCCGTTTCATCGACAACAAGACTGCAGGCGCAATCATGGACGAGTTTTTCAAGACCACGTTCGAGGGCGGTCGCCATCAGCGTCGTGTTGAGAAAATTCCCGTAAATAAGTAATCACTTGATTTACACTAATACAAATTTCCCCCAATCTCTCTAAGGTTGGGGGATTTTTTGAGAAATAGTCAACTCTTATGGAATACATGTCAGAAGAAGGCTATAATAAGATTTTAGCCGAACTAAAGCAATTGGAATCCGTGGAACTGCCACGGGTGAGAGACGCCATTGCCGAGGCACGCGCACAAGGCGACCTGAGCGAGAACTTTGAATATCATGCCGCCAAGCGCGAGCAAGGCAGGATACTTAGTAGAATACGTTTCAAGCAGCGTGTACTTGAACATGCCCGCGTCATAGACCGCAACCTCTTGGGAAGCGACACCGTTGGCCTGTTGTCTAAAGTGGAACTAACTAACATTGCCACTCAAGGCAAGATGTCATACACGATAGTTAGCCCACATGAGGCAGATATCAGAGCTGGCAAGATGTCAATAAAGTCTCCTATAGCCCAAGCACTTAAAGGCAGAAAAACTGGTGACACGATAAGTATTAGTGTACCAGCGGGCACACTGCAGTTACGCATTGACAGCATTACGTTAGGATAATATTGCTGTTCATAGACAATAGAACAGGGCTGGTCTTATGCGTCGAAGAATGTCATTCCGTCTTCCAAGGTAGGACGGGCAAGGCCGGGATAGTCGCAGCAGAATTCATGCTGGAGACGGCTGATATAGCGGGCGGCTTCCCACTTAGCCATTGGTAGGTCGTGCATAAGATAGTTGCCGCAGGTTGCTGCTGTGGTGCCTGGCACCTCTCCTTCGAAATTCTTAACGAAGTTGAATGCCTCTATCATCAGCTCGCGAATCTGGCCGCAAGGATAACATCCCTTTACAATAAGGTAATTGCCGGTGAGACATCCCATAGGTCCCCAATAAATGATGTTCTGCTTCCATTCTTTATTATTGCGTAGGAATGTGGCCACGAGATGCTCAATGGTGTGAATGGCTGCACAATTGACTGCCGGCTCGTGGTTAGGAGCCGTCATGCGAATGTCGTAGGTAGTGATTTTATAATCACCCAACGTGTCCTGGCGTGATATGTAAATGCCTGGCTTAAGATCTGAATGATCTACTTGAAAACTTGGTATTACTTCCATATATTCATTCTTTTTATTATTAGAGATTGCAAAGATAACAAAAAAAATGCGATGATTTAAAGAAATTAGCAAAACTTTTTCCTAATTTACTTGTTTTAACGGATTTTTATTATTAATTTTGCACAAAATTTTAATTAATAATAAATTTCAAGACATTATGATTTATCGTATTAAGATTACCAAGAGGTTTTTGCGTGCATGTGTGCTAACGCTTTTAGTAGGTTTTTCGTTGACGACAACTGCACAAAATGTACAAGTGCATTATGACTTTGGTCGCAATATTTATTCTTCAGAACAGAACGACCGCCAAAAACTCACCATTACCTACGAGACTTTCAAAGCCGACAACTTGGGTTCTTGGTTTTATTTCGTTGATATAGATGTGCGCAATCAGGGGGCAAGCGGTGCATACACCGAGATTAGCCGAGAGTTTAACCTTGGCAGGCAGTCACCATTTGCCGTCCATTTGGAATATGACGGAGGTCTGAACCTCTATGGAAGTTACCAGAACTCCGTGCTTGTGGGACCAGCATACAACGGACATTCCGCCGATTTCTCCAAGACATGGAGCATTCAGCTGATGTACAAACAGTTAATAAAGAGCGGCGACAAGAAGGCACTGCCTGGTGTGCAGTTGACTGGAGTATGGGGCATCACTTTTGGAAATACAAAGTGGACTTTTTCTGGTTTTGCCGATTTCTGGACAGGTTATATCCCTGAGTGGGACACTGACGGACAGAAGAAAGGACTGGTGATTCTGGCCGAACCGCAGTTGTGGTATAATATCAATAAGAGTATATCAGTAGGTACAGAGTGGGAAATATCCAACAACTTTATTTACCGAACAGGAAATTCAGACAAGAGTTTCTATTTCAACCCCACCCTTGCAGTGAAATTTAACCTTTAGCAAAGCCTCTAGCTTTTAGTGGATAATATGAAAAGGACACTTGCTTTGTTGGCATCCGCATTGTTTGTTAATGCAGGTTGGGGACAGGTAGCGGCATGGAGTAAGATGAATCCTTATATGCAGATGACCCTGAATAAATTTTGTAAGGAGACATCGGCCAAACGTGCTATTGCTATAGGCGAAGCTGCAACCTTGCCGCCAACGGCATTGTTACTTCAGGTAACTGACGGTGTTAATGTTGACTCGTTGATGTCGAGATATGCCGCGAAAAGACTTGCACACCATGACAACCTGATGATAATTGCAATTTCTCCCGATTCCATCGCCCCACTGTCATTGTCAAACGGAGTGGAAAGAATGGAAATGACACCCCGCGGTGAGCTACAAAACGACAAGTCGCGCCTTGCCAGCGGTGTGGATATGGTGCATTCGGCATCAGGGAAACTGCCGCAGGCCTTTACCGGAAAGGGAGTCGTTGCAGGTATTGTCGATGTGGGTTTCGACTTCGGTCATATTACTTTCAGAGACAAAAACGGACGTTCGCGCATCAGGAAATTCTGGGATATTGGAAAGGCTTCCGAAAAGCCTGACAATGAGAAGTCGGAATGGGAATGCTGGGGAACAATATACAACACTACCGAGGAAGTGGATTCAGCGAAACACACCTCAGATGCAGAGTATAATACCCATGGAACCCATGTTCTTGGCACTATGGCAGGCAGGGGCGACATTGAAGGCAAGTGGAGAGGAATGGCACCCGATGCTGACATAATCGGTGCAATGTCCACATTGGGGGCAATACCGTTTGAATATACTGGAGACGATGAGACATTGAAAGCAATTTATGAAACAGCAAATTTTGACGTTCTTGCCATGGATTTCATTTTTGCCCAAGCAAATGCCGAGAATAAGCCGTGCGTCATAAATTATAGTCTGACATATTCAGAAGCTCATTGTTGGTTATATCCAGGTTTACTGATGGAAGAGTATATCAGAAAACTGACCGGACCGGGAAAAATTTTTGTATGCAGTGCAGGTAATGGTGGTGGCAATTCTCATCTTTACGCTGAGAAACAATACCAAAAGCCAATGCGCCTGCGCCTGTCGCACGGAACCAGTAATCCTTTATTTTTTTTCAGACTAAATGACGTATACAACATTCCCACATTCAAGATATCTTATCTTGCAGATACGCTCACTGTTAAATTGAGCGAAATAGGGGAATTATATGAACATAAACTCAATTACCCCAACACGAGTGATTCACTTACGGTGTATATTGAGCCAAATAGATTCGTAAACAAAGGTGACAGTTGCCTGTCATTTGCCTTTATGCTGGAAATGGATGACATAATAAAGGGAATACAGAACAAGGATTTTGCAGCATCTCAACTGCATGTGTCATTTGAGGATGGCGGAAGCGGTTCGTTTATGACAAGTATGAATTCCTCGGTTTATATAAAATCACAGGATGAGGGCGACGAGTCTGTTTTGTTTGAACCAGGCTCCCGTAATTTGGGATGTCCCGCCACCTTTGACTGTTCTATAACAGTAGGCGCCACGCAGAGGACAGACCTGTCGGGCAAATCCGACGACTACGACGATATGAAGGATGGACAGATTGCCACTTTTTCATCGAAAGGTCCAACGTGGGATGGAAGAACCAAGCCAGACATAGCTGCTCCCGGATGTTATGTCGTGTCAGCCAAATGCCGATATACTAAAGACTCGGAAAAAATGTATGACACTACGGAAGTTGACGGTGAGACTTACGGATGGTACACAAACATGGGCACATCTATGGCATCACCTTGTGTGGCTGGTATTATTGCACTGTGGCTTGAAGCCGACCCGACGCTCTCTCCCGAAGACATCAAGAATGTGTTCGCAAAGACAGCAACACACATTGACGAGACTCTGGACTATCCCAACAATTCATATGGATATGGTGAAATCAATGCCTATGCCGGATTGTTGGAGATACTCGGACTCAATGCCTCCATACCGTCTATATCGTCATCCCAACCAAGGGATGTGCAATTCAATGTTAATGGTAAAAACATTGTCATTACCATTGACGGGCATGACAACAGTGCATATAAAGTCATTGTTTATTCCACTGACGGAAAAACAGTTAAGTCATTACAGTCAACATCACCTAACACTACTTTGGATATGAGTGAAGTTCCGTCTGGTGTTTATGCCGTACAGATTAAGACATCAAACCGCTACTCCACTGGTTCTACATTAGTTAGGCTGTGATGCCGCAATCGTATTATCACTCACTCAACTTCGTGAGCAACCATTTTTTTCCCTGTCTCTTGAATGTCAGTTCCATCTCCAAACCGTTTGATATGCCACGGAAGACGAGAATCTTATGGTTGCCACCTTGTTTCGGTTCACCGTAAATGACATTGTAGAGAGTGTTGGCAGGAAGTTCTGGTGCAAATGCCGGCCAAGTCTCGGGAGTCAGCACCCCCTCCATCGTACTGAAGTCGTCATCAGGGTCAGGGCCAGAAAACTGCACAATGTCACTCACACTGTTAGATTGGAATGTTGAGTCGGTGGCAAATCGGTGATAAAAATTAAGGAAAGAGGCATTGACACTTTGTGCCAACGGTTTGTTTACAATAGAGTCGAGCATCCACAATCCGTTGGTGCGGTTAAAGACAAACTGCTTTACATTATGTTTGGTAAACAGTATCTTCTCCACCCTTACGGTATTGACATTAGTATCCTTCACGGCCCTCATGTCGCGCTCATTGTTTAGAATCAATGTATAGAATCCCTGATGCATAAAGAAATGCTCGGTCTTCCATTGGTTCTTTGCAATCTCCGTCTTCATCTTGCCGTTGGTCTTTATAGGCAAAGGCCAATTAGTTCTCTTCAACTGTAGCTTCCGGTTGGCAGCGTAGTTGAAGAAAAAATCGTCAAATAACTCGTCTGCCGCTTTGGGCATCGGAGTCTCGGAGATAAGCATCTCCATAGTGTCACAAGCTGCAGTATCTTTAATACTGTCTGAATCTGCAGGCACATTGTTGTCAAGTGAGCCTGTCTTGTTCCCCTGACAGGAGAACACAATCGCCAGAAAGGCGAAAAATGATGGTAAAATCTTCTTCATTTTGACCTCGGAATGTAATCCGCTCTCAAATTTTCGGCAAAATTACAATTATTTTTTAATATCTTGCACTTTTTTCCCTAAAAATTATTACCTTTGCACCAAATTTATTATAATAAGTCAAGATGATACTGGAAAAAATAGACCAACTTCTCGAAGAAGTGAAAAATATCAGCGCGTCAAACGCTGATGAAATCGAAGCGTTGAGATTAAAGTATCTCAGCAAAAAAGGTGCTATCACGGCACTTATGAATGACTTCCGAAATGTGCCTGCCGACCAGAAAAAGGCCGTCGGAATCAAAATCAATGAACTTAAACAAACAGCCCAAGAGCGCATCAACGCCCTAAAGGAACAGTTGGAGACTTCTGACAACGAGGCTGAGATGATTGACCTCACACGCACACCCTATCCCGTGAGACTTGGAACGCGCCATCCGCTTACCATTGTCACCAATGAGATTATCGACATATTCTCGCGTATGGGTTTTGTGCTTGCCGATGGTCCGGAGGTGGAGGACGACCTCCATGTATTCACCAAGATGAACTTTGCCGCCGACCATCCTGCCCGTGATATGCAGGACACATTCTTTGTTGACCAAAGTGAGACTGGAGATGTTACCAAGAATATTCTGTTGCGTTCGCACACAAGTTCTGTACAGGCCCGCGTGATGGAGAACTCACAGCCTCCCATCCGAATAATCTGCCCTGGACGAGTGTATCGCAACGAGGCAATCACAGCCCGCGCGCACTGCTTCTTCCATCAGGTGGAAGGACTGTATATCGACAAGAACGTGTCGTTCACCGACCTCAAACAGGTGCTTTTGTCATTTGCCCGCGAGATGTTCGGGGCCGACACCAAAATACGCCTTCGTCCGAGCTATTTCCCATTTACCGAACCGAGTGCCGAGATGGACATTTCATGCCATATTTGCGGCGGCAAGGGCTGTGGTTTCTGCAAGCACACCGGTTGGGTGGAAATCCTTGGTTGCGGAATGGTTGACCCCAATGTTCTCGAACAGTGCGGCATAGACAGCAAGGTGTATAGCGGATATGCCTTCGGAATGGGCGTGGAGAGAATCACTAACCTTAAATATAGAGTGAGCGACCTTAGAATGTTCTCTGAGAACGACACCAGATTCTTGAGGGAATTTGAGGCTGCAGACTGAAACAAATTTTTATAATATTATAATTATGTACTTTATCTTATTCATCACCGTTATTCTGACGGCTGTTGTACTGGTAGTGGCTGCTTTTGCGATAGCAAAGCTCATAGGCCCGCGCTCGTACAATCCGGTGAAGGGTGAACCGTTTGAGTGTGGTATTCCTACCCGTGGCAGCTCTTGGCTTCCCACGCATATTGGATACTATCTCTTCGCCATCCTCTTCCTGATGTTCGACGTGGAGACCATGTTCCTCTACCCTTGGGCAGTAGTCGTCAAGCAGTTTGGAACCATGGCTATATATAGCATCGGTTTCTTCATGCTTGTATTGGTATTTGGCCTTGCTTACGCATGGCGGAAAGGAGCGTTGGAATGGAAGTAAGGAAACCTGTCATCAAGAGCATTCCCTACGACGAGTTCAAGGACAATGCAAGCTTAGAGAGAATTATCGACGAGCTCCACGAGGGTGGATGCAACGTGGTTGTCGGTTCGCTCGACCAAGCCATCAACTGGGGACGCAGCAATTCGTTGTGGTCACTCACCTTCGGTACGAGTTGCTGCGGTATTGAGTTTATGTCGGTGGGATGCGCCCGCTACGACTTCTCGCGCTTTGGATTCGAGGTTACCCGCAACTCTCCCCGTCAGGCCGACCTTATTATGGTGGCCGGTACAATCACCCATAAGATGGCACCAGCCTTCAAGCGTCTGTATGACGAGATGGCCGAGCCTAAGTATGTGGTGGCTGTAGGCGGATGCACCATCTCCGGCGGACCGTTCAAGTCGAGTTACAATGTAGTGAAGGGCATCGAGGAGATAGTGCCCGTGGATGTGTACATCCCCGGTTGTCCTCCCCGTCCGGAGGCCATCCTCTATGGTATGATGCAGCTTCAGCGCAAGGTGAAGATCGAGAGGTTCTTCGGTGGCGCCAACCACAAGCAGAACGCAGAGGAGCGCCAGTTGGGCTTGTCTAACGAGGCTATTGCTTCGGGATGGAAGAAGCCTGCCGTTGTAACCGATGTACCGGAGGACTTTGTGAAGAACATTAAAAAAGAACAGGAGGAAGGCAAATGAAACTCGAAAATTTAGTATTTGACTTTGGCAAGTTTGCCTCCGAAATGGCAAACCTCAAGGAGAAGAAGCATTTCGACTACCTTGTTACCATCGTCGGAGAGGACTTCGGCGGCGAGGAAGGATTGGGATGTATATATATCCTTGAGAACACCGCCACAAATGAGCGCACAAGCGTCAAGATGCTGGCAAAAAAGGTTGGCGAAGAGGACTTTGTCATCCCTACAGTGAGCAACATCTGGAAGGTGGCCGACTTGCTCGAGCGTGAGGTGTTCGACTTCTACGGCATCAAGTTCCTTGGTCATCCCGACATGCGCCGTCTTTATCTGCGCAACGACTTCAAGGGCTATCCTTTCCGCAAGGACTGGAAGTATGACGATTCCTACTCTCTTGAGGACGACGTGGAGCCCGACTACACCTTAATATATAATCTTAACGAGGACGGAAAGTTGGTGTGCGAGCAGCGCAAGCTCTTCACTGATGATGAATATGTTATAAATATCGGTCCGCAGCACCCCTCTACCCATGGTGTGCTCCGTTTGCAGACTGTAGTTGACGGCGAAACCGTAAAGCGCATCTATCCTCACCTCGGTTATATCCACCGCGGTATCGAGAAGATGTGTGAGAGCTACACCTATCCGCAGACCCTCGCACTTACCGACCGTCTCAACTATCTTTCGGCCATGATGCACCGTCATGCCCTTGTGGGTGTTGTGGAGGAGGCATTGGGCGTTGAGCTTACCGACCGCATCAAGTATGTGCGCACTATCATGGACGAGCTTCAGCGTCTCGACTCTCACCTTCTCTACTGCGGTTGCTGCGCTCAGGACTTGGGTGCCCTTACGGCATTCCTCTACTGTATGCGCGACCGCGAGCATGTGCTCAATGTCATGGAGGAGACTACGGGTGGACGACTCATCCAAAACTACTATAGAATAGGTGGTCTTCAGGATGATATCGACCCTAACTTCATCCAAAACTGCAAGAAGCTGTGCAAGTATCTGCGCCCGATGATTAAGGAGTATATGGATGTGTTTGGCGACAATGTCATCACCCACAACCGATTTGAGAAAGTGGGAGTGATGGGACTCGACGACTGCATCAACTACGCTGTCACTGGTCCTGCAGGACGTGCTGCTGGATGGCACAACGACACCCGCAAGCGTCATCCTTATGATATGTATAATAAGGTGGAGTGGCAGGAAATCACAATGACAGGCTGCGACTCTATGGACCGCTATCTCATCCACATCAAGGAGATGTATCAGAGCCTCGACATCATCGAGCAGCTCATTGATAATATCCCCGAGGGTGACTTCTACGTCAAGCAGAAGCCAATCATCAAGGTGCCTGAGGGACAGTGGTACTTCTCTGTGGAGGGAGCCAGCGGCGAGTTTGGAGTATATATCGACTCCAAGGGCGACAAGAGCCCATGGCGTCTGAAGATGCGCCCGATGGGACTCTGCCTCACCGGTGCTCTCGACCCGATGCTTCGCGGACAGAAGATTGCCGACCTTGTTACCACTTGTGCTGCTGTTGACTTCGTTATTCCCGATATAGATAGATAAAGTTGACAAGTTAACAAGTTGACGAGTTGACAAGTTGACGAGTTATATGTGATTTATTAGTATTAAGTTTTAATAGCAAGTTTTATGGAAGACAGAATTATCAGAAAACAAGAATCAGATGAGCTAACAACTCGTCAACTGAAAATTCGTCAACTAAACAACTTGTTTAATAAACAAAATTTATATGTTTGATTTTAGTATAGTTACTACATGGATTGACTGCTTCTTGCGCGACACTCTCGGGCTTGGAGACTTCTGGTCGATTCTTATCGAGTGCGTACTGGTGGGCGTTGGCATCCTGTTGGGATATGCCATGCTGGCCATCGTCTTGATATTCATGGAGCGTAAGGTGTGCGCCTACTTCCAGTGCCGTCTTGGCCCGATGCGAGTGGGTCCCTGGGGTATCTTCCAGGTCTTCGCCGACGTGCTGAAGATGCTCATCAAGGAGATCTTCACAGTCGATAAGGCCGACAAGGTGCTCTATTTCCTCGCTCCTGTGTTTGTGATTGCTGCCTCCGTAGGAACGTTCTCATTCCTGCCTTGGAACAAAGGTGCCGTGGTGCTCGATTTCAACGTGGGCATATTCCTTCTAACCGCCGTTTCAAGTATCGGAGTGGTCGGAGTGTTCCTCGCAGGATGGGGTTCCAACAACAAGTATTCTGTTGTGTCGGCATTGCGTGGCGCTGTACAGATGATTTCTTATGAGATGTCGCTCTGCCTCTGCCTTATCACTGCCGTCATCCTCACCGGCACAATGCAGATGTCGGGTATTGTGGAAGCTCAGACAGGACCGTGGAACTGGCTCATCTTCCGTGGCCATATCCCCGCCATCATCGCCTTCCTTGTGTTCCTCGTGGCAGGTAACGCCGAGGCCAACCGTGGTCCGTTCGACCTCGCAGAGGCTGAGAGTGAGTTGACAGCCGGTTATCACACCGAGTATAGCGGTATGGGATTCGGTTATTTCTACCTTGCCGAGTATCTCAACCTATTCGTAATCTCTGGCATCGCCACAACAGTGTTCCTTGGCGGATGGGCACCTATTAATATAGGTATAGAGGCCTTCGACGCCGTGATGAATTACATCCCCGGCATCGTATGGTTCCTTGGCAAGACCTTTGCCATCGTATGGATACTGATGTGGGTGCGCTGGACATTCCCCCGTCTGCGTATCGACCAGATTCTGAAGTTGGAGTGGAAGTACCTTATGCCCCTGTGTCTCATCAACCTCATCCTGATGACCGTTGTTGTGGCATTCGGATGGCACTTCTAAGCCCCCACCCGATCCCCTGATGGGGAGAGATAAGAATGTTTATACACAGAGTTACAGAGTCACAGAGTTTAGCTAATGACAATCTCTGTTTCTCTATTGACTTAATAAATATTATCTCAGTGTCTCTGTGTTCAGAAAAAATAAAGTAAGCATTTACAATTAATTTAAAATATATGAGCAATACATCATATTTCGGAAGCATTGCAGCCGGTCTGAAGACACTCGCCACGGGTATGAAAGTGACGTGGAAGGAGTACTTCACACCGAAATCTACAGAGCAATATCCCGAAAACAGAAAGACCACACTGCATGTGGCTGAGCGCCACCGCGGCCGTCTGGTCATGCTCCGCGACGAGAACGGTGCCGTGAAATGTACGGCATGTACTCTCTGCGAGAAGACCTGCCCCAATGGCTCCATCAAGATAAAGACAGAGATGGTGACCACTGAGGACGGCAAGAAGAAGCGCCGCTTAGTTGACTACCAGTACGACCTCGGCGACTGCATGTTCTGCCAGTTGTGCGTTAATGCGTGCAACTTCGACGCTATCAAGTTTACAAATGATTTCGAGAACGCGACATTCAGCCGCGATGCCCTTGCACTTCATCTCGACAAGGAGAACTACGAGAGTTCGCTGCCTAACATCCTCGATGGAGGCGCACCGCTTGAAATCGGCAAGTTTAACACTAAAACAAAGTAGGAGCAAGTAAAGATATGGCAAATATTGTTATGTTCGGCATCCTTGCCGTCGTCATCCTCGGTTCGGCTCTTGTCTGCGTGACAACCACCCGAATCATGAGAGCAGCCACATTCCTGCTGTTCGTGCTTTTTGGAGTGGCAGGTCTATATTTCCTGCTCGACTACACTTATCTTGGCGCAGCTCAAATCAGCGTATATGCCGGTGGTATATCTATGATTTACATCTTCGCCATTCAACTCGTGAGCAAGCGCACCCTTCAGGGCCTTACAGAGCGCGTGAAAATCAAGCGCTTTGTTATGGGCGGTCTGCTATCCCTTGTGGGACTGGCAACCGTTGTCGCCATATTCGTCAAGAACCACTTCATCCAGGCATGCTGCGGAGCCGACGATGTCGAAGTGCCCATGCAGGCCATCGGCGAGTCGCTGCTCGGCTCTGAGAAGTACCAGTATGTGCTCCCCTTCGAGTTCATCTCGGTATTCCTCCTGGCATGTATCATAGGTGGAATTGTTGTAGCACGTAAAGAAGAGGAGAATAATTGATTATGATACCAGTAGAATGTTATTTTGTGCTTAGCGCACTGTTGTTCTTCATCGGCGTGTTCGGCTTCATCACCCGCCGCAACCTTATCGCCATGCTCATCTCGGTTGAGTTGGTGCTTAATGCTGTCGATTTGAATTTCGCTGCATTCAACCGCCTGCTCTTCCCCGGTCAGTTTGAGGGTATGTTCATGAGCCTCTTCTCCATTGGAGTCAGTGCTGCCGAAAGTGCCGTTGCGATTGCGATTATCATCAACGTTTACCGTCGCTTCAACAGCGACCAGGTGAACAGTATTGAAAACCTTAAATATTAAGCGATTGGTATATGGATTATAGTTTTGTTTATCTAATACTCCTTCTGCCTCTGTTCTCATTTGTCATATTGGGACTTGCAGGCATGAAGATGTCGCACAAGACGGCTGGACTGATAGGCACTGCGTCGCTCGCCATCGTCACCGTGCTTTCTTATGTCACGGCATTCAGCTATTTCTTTGCTGACCGCTGCGCCGACGGTGCCTACCCCACCATTGTGCCTTTCAATTTCACTTGGTTGCCACTCGGTCAGCTTCACTTCGACCTTGGCTTTATGATTGACCCGATTTCGGCGATGATGCTTGTCGTCATCTCCACTGTCAGTCTGATGGTGCATATCTACAGTTTCGGATACATGCACGGCGAGCACGGATTCCAGCGTTATTACGCCTTCCTTTCGTTGTTCACCATGTCGATGCTCGGACTTGTCGTTGCCACCAATATCTTCCAGATGTATCTTTTCTGGGAGCTCGTGGGTGTCAGCTCTTACCTGCTCATCGGATTCTACTATCCTCTTAAGCCTGCCATTGCCGCTTCGAAGAAGGCGTTCATCGTGACTCGTTTCGCCGACCTCTTCTTCCTCATCGGTATTCTTATCTTCGGATATTACACACAGTCTTTCTCGTTCTCATTTGTGGAGAACCTGCAGATGGCTGAGGGATGCACACCGTTCCTCCCTGTTGACACTGCAAAGGCTGTTGCCGCAGGCGGATTCATCCTCCCCACAGCCCTCGTATTGATGTTCATCGGAGGTGCCGGTAAGTCGGCTATGTTCCCCTTGCACATCTGGTTGCCCGATGCCATGGAGGGTCCTACTCCTGTCAGTGCGCTCATCCATGCCGCAACGATGGTTGTTGCCGGTGTGTTCCAGATTGCACGCCTCTTCCCCTTGTGGATTGAGTATGCCCCGGGTCAGATGAGTATTGTTGTATGGGTGGGAGTGTTCACCGCCTTCTATGCCGCCGCAGTGGCTTGCGCCCAGAGCGACATCAAGCGTGTGCTCGCCTTCTCCACCATCTCTCAGATTGCGTTCATGATGGTAGCCCTTGGCGTATGTATGCCCGGCCATCACGGCGAGGTGATCGACGCCCACGGTTCACTCGGATATATGGCATCAATGTTCCACCTCTTCACCCACGCCATGTTCAAGGCTTGCCTGTTCCTCGGTGCAGGATGCATCATCCACGCCGTACACAGCAATGAGATGTCGGCAATGGGCGGACTTCGCAAGTATATGCCTGTCACCCATATCACCTTCCTCATCTCATGCCTTGCCATCGCCGGTATTCCGTTCTTCTCGGGCTTCAGCTCCAAGGACGAGATTATCACCGCATGCTTTGCCTACAGTCCGCTGGTTGGATGGATTATGACAGGTGTTGCCGCCATGACAGCATTCTACATGTTCCGTCTGTATTACGGCATCTTCTGGGGCACAGAGAACAAGGAGCTCCATGCCCACCACACACCGCATGAGGCACCGCTCACAATGACCATACCTCTCATTGTGCTCTGCATCATCACCGTAGGTGTGGGTATCTACACCACGATTGCAGGTTTTGCAGGTCTCGGCGGCAGCTTCGGTAGCTTCGTCACCGCCAACGGTCAGGACTACACCATCCACTTCGACCTCCAGGTGGCTGCCACATCTACCATTATCGCTATCCTGAGCATCTGTCTCGCCACATATATATATAAAGGTGAGCAGCAGCCAATCGCCGACCGTCTCTACCGCACGTTCCCCAAGCTCCATCGTGCAGCCTACAAGCGCTTCTACATGGACGAGGTGTATCAGTATGTCACCCACAGGATTATCTTCCGCTGCGTGTCCACACCTATAGCTTGGTTCGACCGCCACGTCATCGACGGCACGTTCGACTTCCTCGCATGGGGTGCCAACGAGGCCGGCGAGACCATCCGTCCGTGGCAGAGTGGCGATGTGCGTCAGTATGCCGTATGGTTCCTCACCGGTGCCATTGCTCTCACGCTCATCCTCTTGGCAATATAAGTTTAATAAGTTGACGAGTTGACAAGTAAATAATTGGACAAGTAAGTGGATAAACAGACGAGTGAACAAATAACTTGTCAACTCGTCAACTTGTTTGCTTGTCAACTAAATAAAATAAAGAATAGAAATGAGTATATTAACATTATTCGTAGTAATACCTGTACTGATGCTCCTGGGCCTTTGGCTCTCGCGCAATCTCAATCAGGTTCGTGGAGTGATGGTGGTTGGTTCGTCATGCCTTCTCGCCCTCTCCATC
>JALERP010000175.1 GCA_022764085.1 Prevotella sp. | reverse complement strand
CTCAGCTCGGGGTCTTGCATTTGATCAATGCGCTCTGCTGCCACATGGGCTATCCATTGTTTGATGGGTTCTGCCTTGGGAGAAGGTATGGATTGGATTAAACGGAAAAGTTGCTCAGTATCAGCCACATCTGTCAATCGCATCTTGCCATCGGCAGCACGAAGTTTCAAAGCGTTACAATTTGTAACGGTTTGATTGCCCTCATTTTTAAGGCGGTTTTTCAATACTCGCCAATAGGTTTGTGGATTCTCACTATCTGTAAGTACAGCCACCACATCTACAATAGAGAAGTACCACTTCTCTTCCTTATCGTCCCATACGGTACGAATCTTTCTGTCTTCAAACAATTTGGATATTTCACGCTTTGTCATATTGTCCCATTTTAATTGCCATTTGTTTTCATCTAAAAGCAATGATACTGCAAAAATACGGCTTTTATTTTTTTTCTCCAAATTATTCGACGGCTTTTTGAATCGAAAGGGAATATTTGCGAGCTAATAAAGGGTTTTATAATGGTGAACCAAGGTACCTGTCCCTATGACCCGAGAATTATTTGTCGGATTTCGACATTTTTTCAAGAATTATTTGTCAGATTTCGACATTTTTTCAAGAATTATTTGTCGGATTTCGACATTTTTTATATCTTTGCAGCTGATAATCAACAAAATATGGCATCAATATGAAATTATTGATTTTTTTGGGGTGTTTTTTTTTGTATTGTCTTCGTTTATTATTATCTTTGTACCCGAATTGTGGGCATATCATTGCTGCAATGGTCAGAAGAGGTAAAGGAGGTAAGGACATACGAAACTTAAATATACTATTAATAATGGAAAACGTAAAGGGACAATCGCGCGTCGAAGTGGTGGACGCCATACGCGGCATTGCCGTGGCTATGATTCTCATGCTTCACAGCATTGAGCATTTTAATCTATACAACCAGGTGGACCCTGACTCGCCGCTGCTGAAACTCGTAGATCTGATGGTGTGGGACGGACTGTGGTTTGTGATTGGAGGTAAGGCGTATGCAATATTTGCCTTGCTGTTTGGTTTCAGCTTCTATATCATGGACCGTAATGCGGCACGGAGGGGCGAGGACTTCCGACTGAGGTTTTGCTGGCGCATGCTGCTGCTCTTTGGCTTTGGTTGTCTAAACGCTTCGTTTTTCTGTGGCGAGGTGCTGGTACTGTACAGTATCGTGGGACTCGTGCTGCCTATGGTCTGCCGACTGAAGACGCGGACGCTGCTCGTGGTGGCTGCGGTGCTGATGGCGCAGCCTGTGGAGTGGATGAAACTGGTGTATGCGGCGATTGTGGATGGCGAGCGGGAGATACTGGTGTTTGACTTCAGGGAGTATTGGAACGCTTCGATGAAGATGCTGGCTGAAGGGGGATTTTTGGAGACGGTGAAGACGAACCTCTGGGAAGGACAGCTGTTTAGCCTTGCTTGGGCGTGGGGCGCGGGAAGGTTCTGCCAGACGGCGTCGCTGTTTATGCTTGGACTGGCGGCGGGACGCATGGAGTGGTTTGCCGACAGTGAGGCCAACCGCCGCCGATGGGGTCGTGTGCTTGCTATGGCGCTGGTTGCCTTCTTCCCGCTCTACGGTCTGAGTTCGCTGCTGCCCGACTTTGTGGCATCGACGCCTGCCGAGGAGCTTGCCGACAGCAGTCTGTGGGCGATGACGTCGAAGACGTTTATGGCTTCGCTGATGCTTATCATCACGTCGCTGCATAAGTTTTGTTTCATGACCGTGATAGTGACTTCGCTGCTTTTTGCGTTCTATAGCACACGGCTGTCGCGTCCGATGCGTTTCATTATGCCTTACGGGCGGATGAGTCTTACTAACTATATAGGACAGAGCATCGTGGGGTCGGCGATATATTACCATTGGGGTTTGTATCTTAATCTCTCCGACACTCAGAGCGTGGCTTTGGGCGTGGTGATACTGGCATGTCAGGTGATGTTCTGCAGATGGTGGATGAGCAGGCATACTCACGGGCCGTTGGAGGGTGTATGGAAGAGGTTGACGTATTTATGGTAGTGATGTCGGGCTGGCCTCTATATTTTATACTCAAGTTTCGGAAGTAATTTTGAACCACAGAGTTTAAGAGATTAAGAGTATTTATATTAGGAAAGAGACTGAATACCAAGGCATTTAGAGATCATAGAGGGCTGCGCATGATTTCATCTGCCCGAAGGCTCTGTGTTCTCCGTCGCTTGCGACCTACTCTATATAAACAAAAATCTCTTTTCCTCTTTATCTCTGTGGTTTAAATAACCCCCCCTTATACATTGGGAATTGTCACTTCAGAAAGTTGAGTAATTAAGAAAACAATATATCATAATTAAAATATAACATAATTAAGAAAACAATATAATAAAAAGTATGAAAAAGGAAAAGCGTTATCTGTTTCCTGCCGACTATATGGCAGACCCGTCAGTACATGTGTTTGACGGAAAAATCTATATCTATCCCAGCCACGACTGGGAAGCATCTAACGTTGAAAACGACAACGGCGACCAGTATATCATGAAGGACTACCACGTCCTCTCTATCGACGGCGACCCAATGACAGGCACAGTCACCGACCACGGTTGCGTTCTCCGTCTGGAGGATATTCCATGGGCAGGACGCCAGCTCTGGGACTGCGACGTGCAGGTGTATGAGCAGGAGGTTCCCACCAACGCCGAGGAACAGGCTGCGGGTATGGGATTCAGCAAGAAGGTGAAAAAGTATGTGATGTATTTCCCTATGAAGGACCGCAACGACGTGTTCCACTGGGGCACAGCCATCGCCGACAATCCCGCAGGACCATTCATTCCCCAACCCGCTCCACTACCCGGAAGCTACAGCATCGACATGTGTGCGTTCAGGGACGATGCCGACGGTGAGGTTTATGTATATTTCGGCGGTCTGTGGGGCGGACAGCTCCAGCGTTATAAGGACAATATCCACCTCGAGACTCCCTATCTGCCCGAAGGCAAGGAAGACTCACTGCCAAGCCGTTGCGTGCGCCTGACCAAGGACGGCATGAGCTTTGCCGAGGCTCCACGTCCCATCCTCGTGGTTGACGAGAACGGCGAGCCATTAAAGGCCGACGACCCACACCGCTTCTTCGAGGCTTCATGGATGCACAAGTATAATGGAAAGTATTATTTCTCATATTCAACAGGTGACAGCCACTTGCTGTGCTATGCCACAGGCGACAATCCTTACGGTCCGTTCACATACCAAGGCGTCATCCTCACTCCCGTAGTGGGATGGACCACCCACCACGCCATCCTCGAATACGAGGGCAAGTGGTATCTCTTCCATCACGACTCAGTGCCCTCAGGCGGCAAGTCATGGCTCCGCTCGCTGAAAGTGTGCGAGATAGAATACGATGCCGACGGCAAGATCCAGACTATAGAAGGCACAGAGTAGTTTTATTTTGAACACAGAGGCACGGAGTAGTATTATATTGAACACAGAGACACAGAGGCACAGAGTTTTTCTTTTAAGTTTTCAGAAGAAACTGAGAATACAGTAACCTTCTTAAAACTTAACAAATTCCTCTGTGCCTCTGTGTCTCTGTGTTCAATATAAAAACTCAGTGTTTAATGTTCAAGATACACATCATTAAGGATTAGCCCGGCGATGGTGAGTCCGAAGATGGCGGTAATGTGCATCATGGAACCGTTAATCTGCGCCTTGCTCGAACACAACTCGTGATTGAGCAACTTGGCATCGCCGGGACCATTCTTCGCCTTCGGACACATACAGTGCTCAGTGCTGAAGGTGGCGTTATGACCGCGGTTCTGAAGCAGTTCCTCACTGAAGACACACTTAAACTTGCGTGCCGGCTTGCGCTTGAGCTTGTTGAAACGCTGACGCAAGGCACGGGCAAGAGGACAGCCCTTCACCTTCCAGAACTCCGCCACTTGCACCTTCGTGGGGTCCATCTTCAATGCGGCTCCCATGGATGAGAAGAATCGCGCCTTGGTGCGGCAGGCAAGTTCTATAAGCAGCAACTTGTCTTTGAGCGAGTCGATGGCATCAACGATATAGTCATAACTGTCGAGACCGAAATCCCCAGCGGTATCTTCGCAGAATATCTGTTGCCTTGCATCTATGTCTGCAGAAGGATTAATCTCAAGAAGCCTTTCCTTCAGAGCCTCCACCTTCACCTGACCTACTGTCTTGGTGGTAGCCATGGCCTGACGGTTTATATTTGTGATGCACACGCGGTCGCTGTCAACGATAGTGATGTGGCCAACGCCAGAGCGCACAAGGCTCTCGGCACACCACGAGCCTACTCCACCGACACCGAAGATGATTACGCGGAGCGAGGCGAGCCTGTCCATCACATCGTCGCCCATAAGCAGTTGACTGCGTTTAAGTATTTCCCTTTCTATTCCCATTATTTTGTTCTTGTCAATTACTGTTGTTTTGTTGTATAAAAATCGGTGCAAAGTTACAAAAAAGGTATGAAATATACAATAAAATAATAACAAATAATGTTTTTTGCAAATAAATGTGGGTATTATAGGAATTTATCGTAACTTTGCAGCAAATATATATTTCGACCTGTACGATTGAAAAGAAGACCCTGAATCAAAGGCCGCTTACCGAAGGAAAAAGCAAAGGGCATAAGCGTTAATCACTCCTGCAATTACGCTTTTGCCCTTGCAGGGCGTTAAATGACAATAACATCCCCCCCACAGGGCGTTGCCCTGGGCTATGCGCTTTTGGGCTTTCAGCCCGACCTCCCAACCGTACTGGTCTAATTATTGTATTTTGTGCTGATTTTATATCGTGCTGATTTTTATCGTGCTGATTTTTATATCGTGCTGATTATTTATCGTGCTGATTATTTTATATAGAAAGGAATAAGAATATGAACAAAAGAGAAATGATGGCGAGAGCCATTGAGCTTTCGGAAGAAAGCGTGAAAGCCGGAGGCGGTCCCTTCGGGGCAGTCATTGCCAGAAACGGGGAGATAATAGCAGAAGCGGCTAACCGAGTGACTATAGACTGCGACCCTACCGCACATGCTGAGGTGTCGGCTATACGCAAGGCGGCTAAGGTGTTGGGTACATTCGACCTCAGCGGCTGTGAGATATTCACCTCGTGCGAGCCATGTCCGATGTGCTTCGGGGCTATCTACTGGGCGCATCTCGATAAGATTTACTTTGCCAACGACCGTAAGGATGCTGCGGGGATTGGGTTCGATGATGATTTTATATATAAAGAGGTGGTTTTAAAACCAGAGGAAAGGCAAAAGCCGTCGGAGGTACTGATGAGAGAGGAGGCTCTGAGGGCTTTTGAGATGTGGAGAGAGAAAGGGGATAAGACGGAGTATTGAGGATTGACGGCGGAGGGCGGCGGATATTGACGGCGGGGGCGGCGGATATTGCCAGCAAAACTGGCAATAACGGTGGCTTAAGCCAAGGGGAACGCGGAGGCGGAGCGGGGGCGGGGACTTGAGCCATGGGGAAAGGGGAACGCGGAACGCAGGCGCGGGAGCAGAGGCAGACGCGGGAGCAGAGGCGGAGGCGGATGCGGAGGCGGGAGCGGGGCTATTATTTCTGGATGAGGACGGTGGCATAGGCACTGATGCCCTCCTCGCGACCAGTGAAGCCGAGTTTCTCGGTGGTTGTCGCCTTGATGGAGACATCGTCTTCATCACAGCCTATTATTGAGGCAAGACATGACTTCATGGCGGGGATATGAGGGTTCATCTTGGGACGCTCGGCGCAGATGGTGGCGTCGATGTTGCCTACGGTGTAGCCCTTTGTCGCTATGAGTACCACCGTCTTCTTCAACAATATCTTGCTGTCGATATTTAGGGTGTCAGCCGACGTATCGGGGAAATGATAACCAATGTCACGCATATTTGCGGCACCCAACAAGGCGTCGCAAATGGCATGTATCAACACATCAGCATCGCTATGACCCAACAGTCCTACACTATGCTCAATCTTTATTCCACCCATCCACAAGTCGCGACCTTCTACCAACTTGTGTACGTCAAATCCAAATCCTACACGTATCTTCATATTCTACTATATTATATATTATTTAAATTTCTGAAATACTCTTTGTTTGGGAGTTTCCGCTCACTCTCGTTGTTTGGGAGTTACAGCTCCCTCTCGTTGCTTGGGAGTTATCGTTTCTGTTGATGCTGGGGGGAGTTCCCTTGAGCGAAACGAAAAAAAACATTAGTTTTGAGCGCAGAGTACTAAGGCAAAAACATTTGGCTTAACTCCTTAACTCCTGAACTCCTTTACTCCTTTACTCTTGAAAAACTCCTGAACTCCTTTACTCCTTTACTCTTGAAAAACTCCTTTACTTCCGAAATTTGAGTACTCAACTTTCTGAAGTGATAATTCCCAATGTATAAGGGGTTTATTTAAACCACTGAGATAAAGAGGAAAAGAGATTTTTGTTTATATAGAGTAGGTCGCAAGCGACGGAGAACACAGAGCCTTCGGGCAGATGAAATTATGCGCAGCTCTCTATGATCTCTAAATGCCTTGGCATTCAGTCTCTTTCCTAATATCAATACTCTTAATCTCTTAAACTCTGTGGTTCAAAATTACTTCCGATACTTGAGTTCTTAATAAAAAAATGAATTTGCCCAATTTGCTTTTGCCCAATTTGCCCAATCACTTCTTTTTAGCATAGCCGTTATTCTCAGTGACAATAAGACCTTGACGTTTCCAGTTTCTCAACATACTCGAAACTTTGGTATCAGTGGGGTCTTCGCCATTGTTCATCTTGCATTGCTGCACAAGCATTTCTCTGCTGAAAACGAACGGCAGACACTCGTAAATAGTGTCATTGGCAGTACGGTAAGTTCTTCCTTCGCCAATAACTCGGCAATTCTTGTCCTCGTAGGTAGCCTTCAACTTGTCCCCAAAGTAAAGCATGTCCATATCCAGGATATAGTCGGCTATATTGTCGTACACCTTAAGCATAGCCGAAGACTGCTCGTCAACAATCAGCCGGGCAGTGATGTCGGGATTCTCCACGAGCACCTTCTCCGCACCCTCATATCCATGCTCCTTTATCAGCCTTTCCGCCACCTTGAATAACATCAGGCAAACGGTCATCCTATATGCCGTTACATGATCTCTCAATCTGCACCTTGCAACCACATCGTTTCCGTCCTTTGCCGCGGTCATGCACACATTATTAGCCCATTTGATAGAACGAGCCTCCAGTTTTGGCAGCACCATCGTGCCCTTCATCATGCCCAGCAGATGAGCCACCTGATGAATACTGCGCTTTTCGTCATCCGTAAACGGTCTGTCGGTTTTGTACAAGTCATACGTATTGTCATGCATTTTCGCAATGGCAGTCCTCGACAAGAGTCCGTTTGTCGTGTTCGACATCAGCTTATAGAGCGACTCTGGCTGTCCGCACATAATAACGCTCCATTGCAGGCTGCGGATATGCACGTTTGCAGCCTCAAGGCTTTTTGCCTCTCGCTCATAGCATGCCCCGTCATAACTAAGCCTCAGCATGGTTGAGAACTCGTTTGTGCCCGTCTTGCCCCACTTTGTCAGCGGAATGTCAATCTCGGGAGTAAAAGAAATTGCCCTTTTACCGTCAACGTCCTCCAGACGTTCAGCCAGATTGGCCACCGTGGTATTCAGTGTTTGCACTCTGAGAGGGAACCGTGGTTTGTCCTTCTGCTTCTTGGCATTGCGGTCGCGCTTGGCTTCTATGCGCCACATCTTTTCCTCCTCAACGATTCGCCATTTTTCCTCAAGCAGTTCGTATGCGAGCTCTGCAAAAATCTCGTCCATCGAACTCTTCCTACTCGCAGCCTCGCCAATGATGTTCACAATCTGGGTGAGCGGTTGAACCCTGTTGTGGATTTCAACAGTCACATCCGAAGCCAATACACTGGTCGTTCCTGTCACAGTGAAGAGAGCCGGCATCTCGTTCTCCATTCCCACATGGTCGAGACATTCCCTCACTCCCTGTGCTCGAGCCTGTCGGGGGATTCTTGTTCCCCCGACTTGCTCTTTCTTTACATTCTTTGTGTTATTCATGGTAAAAAATTAGTTATTTACTATTTTAAAACCCTCACCGATGGCCTCCATAGCTTCCTTAGTCATCACCATGGCGGCATCCAGTCCCTCATGCTTGAACACCTTCAGAGTCAGCAGATACGCTCCGTCCTTAGTAGCCGACAGTCTGCCGTGCGCCACCTTCTTCAGCAGCGTTCCTCTGCTTTTCTTCTGTACAGGCAACGGGGAGAAATCGAACGTCCCGTCTCTCATCATCTGCCCCTTGCCCTTCACGTTGAAGGCATTCACCACTCCCGGCACAGGATTGTCCGGGCAGAACATTACAAACTTGTCAATATTGACATGGGCCACTCCCTCCAACTGCACATTCTGGCAGTCGTTCAAATAAAAATTTTCTGTTTTCATTGTTTTATTATTAATTTATGTTTCGCATGTGGATTATTATAAACACAAAGACACAAAGGAACGAAGGTTTTCTTTAGATACAAAGACAACAAGCGACTTAAAAGTCGCCACAAAGCCTTGCAGAAAGGAAATCTTTGTGACCTTAGTCAAAGCAGCTTTAGCTGCTCTCTGTATCTTCAGCTGCCAAAAAGAACATAGTCTCTTTGTTTCTTTGTGTTTTAATATAAAAAAACTCAGTGACTCAGTGACTCTGTGTTTAACAAGTCACACTTTTCGCAGTAAACAACAACTCCCTGCTGCTCAGCACCTGGTGCCTGTTCACCCCATTTTTCTTATAACTCACATGCACCCATTGCGTCCCTTGCTTGTTCTTCTCCCAGATAAGCTGGTCAAAGTCAGTCTCGTCCATAATAAAGTGCATAATCTTCAGCAAATGTGAAGTATTTTCCACATGAATATCCGCCGCTTCCCCTTTGAGGTGTTGCGACCCCTTCACGCCGCCGACAGCCCGATTCACCTCCTCCGAGCGATAGCCGCTCGAAATCACCACCGGTTTCCCGAGATAGTCCCTCAGTGGCTGTAGCACCTCCATGCACAGCGCCTTCAGATTCTCGATCACCCTCTTCTCCTCCTCCTTCGTCTTGGGCCTGTTTATTAGCCCCTTTCGCTCCGCTACATTAGAGTGCGTGAGCTCCTCATACGTAAAATTCTTTGATAGTCTCATAAGCAAATATAATTAAACAATCTAACCGCCATCAGGAATGATTCCCGATTGCGGTGACAAAGGTATGAAGAAAAAATGGAATAAACTGTCAGGTAATCGACATGAAAAATGGCAGGAAAACCGTCAGCTATCCTGTCGGTTTTCCTGCCAATATACAATGCAAATCATTCTAACTCAACAAGTTAGAGTATTCCTTAAATAATGCTGCATAATAATTACGCTCCTTAGCCTTGCTATGGAGAGTAGCCAAGTCTTCAATCCCCCATAGCTTTTCAAGAAACGTCCATTTTGGATTAAGATCCAACTTTTGTGAAATAACCACGGCTAATATCGCAGCCCTAGGATGCGACATAAGAGGTTTGTTATGTTTATCAACTAAATGCTGATTCCTCAATTTTTGCCATATAGCCATAGCCTTGTCAGATGACAAAGGGTTGTAGCTGGCATTGTCCTCCTCAATGATTTCTTCAGCTTCGTCATAGGTTTCTTCCTCTTTTGTGGTGACGTGAACCCCAGACACCGACTTAATGCCCTTGCCAAACTCGAAGTCGAGATGCTCTATCTTCAGCGAGCCTTCGACAGCAATACCGTTGTTGTCACCCTTGATTACTATTGTCATTGTTCAGAAGCTTTTTGTCCAACATTCCGTTTACAAGTTTTTCTTGCCAATCAGTAGAAAGATTTATTCCGATATTCTCACTTACTACCCCGTTGTTATTCCCGTCAACATTGATCTTTGACATCGGAATATCTTTGTCAAACGATACAATCCTATCGTATAATTCCTTAGAAACAGTAAGGTTGAGCCTGCTTTGAATTTTGCTTAGAATATTGCATACTTCCTTCCTGTCATCCTTGTCCTTGTTCATCGAAGCATTCATATACATATTTGCCATACATTCGAATATGGCGATAGGAGTCGCCTGAGCCTCAAGTTCTTTTATTCTCTCGTCCTTTGCTGAGATAGCCTGCTCGAGCCGTGCAATATCCTCTTGGTAGGACACTAATTCCCACAAACCGCTGCCCTTCACTTTTTGTTTCGCTTTGGGTGAGCGTTGCAATATGGCGCGTATTGATTCTTCAGGTGTCTTGGTGCCAAATTTAATATATGTTTTGGCAAGGGCATATATTTGCTTCAGCGAGGCTTTACCTCCCAAATCCTCCAATGCCTTTATAACAGCTTCTCCTTGTGTCATATCAATTCTCAGTTAATATTATTGATTTCACTGCAAAGGTACAAAAAAAATCCATCGCGCCAAACAATGCGGATGGATTTTTTCCGGACAACCATCATGTTTGATGGAATTTAACATTTCATGTCTGTCATTAGCCTAATAATTGGTCACAAGCACCTCCAGGCTCTTCTTCTTCGAGTTGTCGTGGTAGTTCTTGTAATTGCTGTTTATCTGATGTATATTATATTGCGATGCCCACTCGCCGAATATCTCGTTGCGTCGGTCGCGATAGGTGATTACATTCGACACGGCAAAGCGCACACCCCTCTTGTCAAGGCTATCCATACAGGCGATGAGGTTACGCTCATATTCCTCATTCCACATCTTGTTGTATTCACAAGAGGTGATGAGATAAGGAGGGTCGAGATATACCAGGTCATTCTTTCCGTAATCAATCTCGTTGAGGAATGACATGAAGTCCTGATTATGCCACTGGGGATGTTTTATTTCTGACTGACAGAAATAATCATTAAGAGCCATAAACGTATTGTCATTAAAGTCGAGATTGCCTACAGGCAGATTGAATTTGCCTTTCTTGTTGAATCGAGTCATACGGTTGAATCCGTAGATAAGCAATAGATAGAGCATCATCGCATCCTGCATGCCACCATCGTTGAAATCCTCTCGCATGCGGTAATAACCAGCGCTATTGTAATTCTTGATTTCTTTTGATGATCTGCACCCTTTGTCTAATCCGCTGCTCATGCCATTACAATCAAAAGAAAGGCCATAATGTCTTATAAGCGAGAAGATTTTCTCGAAAAACTCCTCCTCTCTGCCACAATAAGAATTCAGCATCAGATGAATTTTGATTATCGACTCGTTGAGGTCATTGAGCAAATACTCCCTGGCTTCAACATTCATAAACACCGAACCACCGCCTACGAAAGGCTCAATTAACCTTTCGATATCAGCGGGGAGATAGTATGCTATCTGGGGCATTAATTTCTCCTTGCCACCAACGTAAAACAGTGGTGAACTAACATATTTATTTTTCATACTATTACTTTTGTTAAGAATAATATTTCCTGATGATTAACTAATTCGCTCTTACCCGCATTAAAGGGCTTATAGTCCATGTAAAACACCTTGGTGGTGCCGCGCAATTCAAGTATATGTTGTATCTCCTCCAATGTCATCTTGTTGTTGGAGGTCTTGCTTTTTGCATCGTATGTGTTGCTATACGACACGGCTATATATCTCGCGTCAACATTGGTCACCAAGTCTGTGAGCACATTGATGGCATCTTTCTTGCAAAATTCACTCTTTTTGTCCAGATGCAAAGGCTTTGCTGTGACTCCATTCAACGGCGGTTTGTCCCAATTCGCAAGGTTGTCGAGCACATGATACATGCTGCAATACTGTCGGCTGTTGTATGGAGGATCCATATACACGATGTCACACTTCACACGACGGGCAAGCACATTGGCATCCTCATTATATATCTTCACTCCATTATGGCACTTGGCATCAACCATGCGCATATCCAAGTCCTTGAATCCTGCGGGGTTCTTGCGGTAAGCCTCAAATTGTCCCGTAGTGTTGGCGATGCGGTCGGCACTATATATCAGCGAGGCAACAAGCACAAAATACTCCTTTTCAGAGAACTCATTTTTTCTTCTCTCAATCTCGTCTCTTATATATCCGATCTTTTTGGCTGCCGCCATGCCAAAATACTTGTTGCCATAATAATGTGAGCAATAATTGTCGTCGAGTGATGAGACATCCACATTGTTCATCTCGCTGATGAAATCCTGCACGCGCTCCTTATCCAGTTCCCCGTCGGCAAAGAAAGCATTGTAAGCGACGACGTTGGAGCAGAGAAAGTCATTGAATATCACCTCTTGGTAATATTCGAGAGCCTTACGGCCTATCGCTCCTGTTCCAGCGAATATGTCGAAAAACGAATGTGCGCCTTGCGCCTCATTATTAATAATAGTAAGAATCCGTTCGGCAAGTTTCTCCTTGCATCCTAAATACCTCCTGTTCTCCAAGTAAAACACAGGCATGTTCTCCTCATGATTGTATCCGAATAAATCAGGGTAAAAAGTATTTTTATTTACCATTTGTGTTTTTTTTAAATTATACATAGCAGACTTAAGGTGTTGCCAAAGACAACAAAAAAGCCGGCACAACCTCAGTTTGAGATTGCACCGGCAAAGGTACGACGATTCTTCGTCATATTTCTTTTGGAAAATTTGGATAATTCATTCTCCCCTTTTTTTCCAATTTTCCAAAAGTTTTGTTATACTAGTTCTAAATTTGATCTCTACATTTTCATCGTTTGTCGCAAAAGAAAATCCGGCATCTTTTAGAAATCTGATATATCCACGTGAATTTGCATAATTAATAATATTTTTTTCACAAATTATTAGATAAAAGTCAAGCAGACATTCCAATTCTTTGCTGTTTTTTGTTACCTTGATTTTTGTCTTGCATAATCCCCTTTTATTAAAGAGACTAATTAATTCATCCTGCATCTCTTTCATTTTTACTTTATCTGAGAAAAGTTCATTGTTTCTTCTTCCTTTCCCTGGTTTACACTTGTTTCTTTCTTCTTTAGGCGGATTGGCCTTACGCATCTCCTTAACCTTAGATGTTATTGTATCTGAAATATCACCCCTGCCATCATAATAACTCTCAATCCACCTATCAAACTCTTCACCACTAAAACATTTCCTTGCAATTTCCCTTATTTCCTTTTTCGTCTTCTCATCAGAAATCAACTCATTGATATGCTCAGACATAATGCTGATTTCCTTCAAGCATCTCATAAGAGACACCGCTTTTAGTGAATATCTGACACAGTAAATCACCTCAGCAGCAAGAACCTTGGCATTGGCATAGCCATTGTTCTTCATATAATAGACAACGTCATTCCTCAAATCATTGCATTTCTCCAAACGCCTTTCCGTATTGCCGATAAATCTTATATCGTCAAGAGCATATACCGCAAGATAAAACAAAAGAGAAGGATGCTCGGCTGGCATACCTTCTATGCACGAGACACCCTTCACAAATTTATACACAACCGCATACAACGGACAATCCCTATATTCAGATTTTATCCATTCTGCCTCTTCTCTGTTCATCTTCATTAACTATCTCCTGTTGGAAAAATGAAACATAAATGTTATTAAACCACTTCTCGATCTTGTATCCAGACATATTCGTCTCAGCCTTTCGGCCAAGGAACTCTTCAAGCGCATCATTGCCCAAAGGCATAATGGCTGGGAAAAAGTCGGTGTGGTATAATGCGCCGAATTTACTGAACTCAGCTACCAACTGGTAATCATTCGCAGCGCACAATGCGGCTAAATATTGAATATCATCCTTATATGACTCCATTTGCTTGTCGTCAGCACATTCAAGAAAGAAGCCGCCCTTGCCGAAATGAGAAATCAGTTCATCAACAAACTTGAGCTTTTTCTCCTCTTCCGCCTTGGTTTTCTTGCTGTTCTTCGATTTGTCATTGTCAAACACCAATGACACTTTTTTAAGCCTGTCTTCAAATCTATCTCTGATAATAACGAGAATTTCCCAAAAATTCATTGGAATCTTTGGCTGTTCACATTCAAACTGCCAACCGTTATCTCTAAGCATTGTATTGAACGTCAATTTCAATAGTTCAACCGCTTTCTCAACCTTCATCACTGATTCTTTCCTCTCTATGGCAATAAGGCAGTGCTCGGAATTGAAGTCGAACAATACATGTATGAAAGGATTGTGCTCCTCTTCATGGTTTTTGTAGTCTATCGTTATTGTCTTTGTCTTGTTGGCTTCCACAAGCAGGCACGCCATTTTTCTGAAGTGTTGTTCCAGGCGATTGCCGTGTTTACAGATTTCCTGCTCTCCTCTTTTCTTTTTCGTACTTGTAATTTTCAGCCCGTTTTCCTTTTGGTCATCAGGCATTAGTCTTTCGATAATCTCTACACATTTCTCTGCCGACGCTCTTTCTTCTTTACCTCCGCTGTTACGATGGAGGTAATAATTGTAAATGATATACTTTGATGTCATAATATTTTATGTATTAAATTACCCAACTATCCTAAAATTCCTTGAACGCAGGAACGCCTCCCATTTTGGTATGAGTTGTTGTGCAGTTTTACTCAATATGTCGTTACACAATGAGTGCTTTGAGAGTTGCATGTAGTGTGTAATCACTGAAGCTTGGTCGGCTAGAGGCATAAGTGTTCCGTCTTCATACCGATATTCCAGCCCCAATTCCGACAGGTCTTTCTTCCCGTATTTTTTCAGGAAATCAAACAACTGCATAGTGTTTGTATTATTGTTATCATTATTCATATTTTTAAGTATTTTTGATAATGAAAATCGAGAAATTCCTTTTTTGGATAAAACCTTGTTGGCATGTTTATTTGCCTTCCATTTATTTCTTCAAGATATCTTTTAAATGACTCACCTTCAACCTTTTCAATAAAAACATCTGAGATTATTATTTCACAATCAGGAGTTATTGCCAATAGATAATTATCATAAGCACGATGGAAAAGTGAATTAAGACACAAACCATTTTCTGGATTTGTCCTGTTTTGATAGTCTTCTGCCCAACCTACAATATGACATGCTTCAAGTAACTCTGGATTACTTACTCCTGATATACAGCATTTGTAGTCGTATGAAGTCATTACGGCTGAACGGAAAAATGATTGGTTAACCCTTCTTTTTACCATTGTATCACGATCTTTTCCCAATGGCAAATTGGTAATATCGATATTCGAAGTTTTTTCAATGCTATCATTTGCATATTTTGCTATAAGACATTCACTTTCGTAAGCAAACCTTTCAGGGTTTGTATAGAATTCGTCCCATATCATTTGTTCAATCTTTGACCCATGAGCCAACCCAACGATTCCCCTTTCTCGTAATTTTGGATCTAAACGCCCAATATTGCCAATCTTCATGGTAAGTGCATCAGGACTTCTACCAATGATTTTGGCGTATTTCTTAATCATTGGATGATTCTTATTACTGTCTTTAAATGGTATTTTGCAATACACATTAAAAGCAATAATGGTTTCTTCTCTTGTCCAATTATGGTTCATAATATAGATGATTTTAAAAATCTCAACAATTCCTCCGCCTTCTTCTTGTATGGCTCTGCAAACCTGGGATTGTGCTCGAGTTTTAGGTAGTGGGTTATCACGGCCGCCTGTTCGGCGAACGACATAATGGTGCCGTCCTCGTTGAGACATTCCTCACCGAAAACCTGTTGTATGCTGCCAATACTCTGTCGCTTGACAAAGTCCATTAATGAAAATCTATCTTTAATCATAACTTTAAATAAAGTTTGGCAAAGGTAGCAATTAATTTTCTAACTGCAAAGAAAATGTGGGGAAATTTTGTTATTAAACCATAACAATGCTATTTTCCATAGGGGGGCGTAGGGACAGGGGTGGGCATGCCCCACCTTGCCGCACGAATAGATGATACCCTGAAAATCGCAGGGGAACAAGGATGGAACCTGGAGCAGACGCTACATGCCCTCTTCGAGGGAGAGTACGTAGAAGGCTTGTGGGAAGACAGAAGGCACGAATAAGGACAGCCGGTTTCACACAGATTAAGTATCTGGGACAACAGGACAGTCCGTGTCCCGATCTTTTGATAAATGATGGATGGTTGATCTTTTCTACCTCACCCGTCATCTCCTGCTAGGATTTTTCGAAAACTCCCCCGTCCCCTCTTTGGCTACGCCGAAGTCCTTCACGCTCGGCAATGATCAAATTCATGTGTCATTGCTCTCGCTTAATCAGGACTTTCCCCTGAAGAGGGGCTCCACATCCCCTCCTAAATCCTCCCATTCTCAGAAGGGAAATACTTAAAGCCTGGCCGGCCGGACCTGTACTTGCAAACAAGCGCACGCCCTAAAGGGTTGCTCGTGGTTATCTACGCAATAGAATTGCTAGTGTTTATGCGCCGATGGCGCACAGGGGGATTGATTTATGACCTATCCAAACAAATTTCTTCCTATTTTTGTATAATAATCCATAAATAATCAACCTATAAGTTGTATAATTCGTTTTTTATTTGTACCTTTGCACAAAATATATAGATATGAAATTTGATCTTATCACTGAAAACGAACGCCTTTGGGCTGTCCGATACGACGACTGCCTTGATAATGTCCTTGATTTCATTCTTGGACAATGGAATGACGTGATATGGCTCCGCTCCTTCTTCAAAGAAAACATTGACGACTTGGCTTCTTATTTCAAGATTACCGATGTCAATCAGGCCATCTACGACACCATAGAGGACAGCGAGCGTCTGCAGTGTCTCATCTTGGACATCTCACCAGATGCTGACCTCGACAAGATTTTCCGTCCATTGGAGAATAGCAGGACATCGGAGATGATTTTAGGCAAGGAGAAGGCGAGACTGCGTAATACGCCTCGACACGCCTCTTGGTTGCGCATTTATGCCATCAAGCTGGAACCTGGCATTTACGTTATCACTGGCGGTGCCATCAAACTGACACGCACTATGCAGGAACGTGAGCATACGCTGGTAGAGTTGGCCAGAATGGAGAAGGTGCGCCGATTCCTGCTTGACAACGACATCGCTGATAAAGATTCTTTCGTGGACTATCTAAATGAAATTAAATAGAAAAGGAGGTAACTATGAGAACTGCCAATGAAATTGTTTCCAAACTGAAAGAACACCAACCTTCCACACCTTCAAAATGGCGTGAGAACGCAGAATGGCGCATGGCTAACAAGTCATGGCTTCGCTATTCGCAGCTAATTGCCATGATGATGCTTGACAGGATGGAGGAACTGCATATGTCCCAGAAACAGCTTTCAGAACTGATGGGATGCAGCCAGCAGTATGTTTCCAAAGTGCTAAAGGGACAGGAGAACCTTTCCCTCGAAACACTCTACAAGATTGAGCAATGCCTTAATCTCCAGATTATTGTAGAACCTGAATTGGTTTGACCAATATCGTATCATCGGCATAACGTTCAAATGGTATAT
>JALERP010000084.1 GCA_022764085.1 Prevotella sp. | reverse complement strand
GAATCTCATATCAGCATTGGGGGCATACTGTTTCTTTGAAAACAAACCTAAGGCTTTACAAGGATACTGTATAGAGCAGACCAGGCAACTGGAATTGTTCTAACTACACCAAGAGTCATTTCGAAATAAAAAAACTTTAATTCCTAAAGCAAATCTGATGCTTTAGGGTAAGAGCTATGCCCAATTACACGAAAGGCAATGTCTCTAAAAGCATGAGAGGATAACCCGAACTGGGGTCATCTATATACCCAAACAAGAATGGGGATAAGCTATGTATATCAGGAGGAAGAGGATAACATGAAATTTATAGAGTACGAACTTATGCTATGCTTTATTGCCATGTTGGTAAAGAGCGAGAACTTTAATTTACTTGCAGATTTGTTTAGCAACACGTTTTATAATAAGCGTGGAAGTCATGAACTAGATACCACATACACATTCCGCGAGTTTGAACACCATATAGGTTCAATATACAATGAAAATCAATATGCATCCCAAAGATATTACTCATTGCAAGCAAAAATAATACATGATAGAATGGAATCTTGTTCTGAACTTTGCATGGAGGACATCTGCCAGGCGGATTTTGTTGGTTGGCTTTTTCATATCTCTAAAAGGAATAACGAGAATCGTTTTAGTCGTTGGTTCCCACATAATTTGTTGTATTCATGCAATATGAGAAGACCGTTTGAAATATTTGCTCGTGCAGAATCAGAAAAATATCTAAATCGTATAAAAGTGATTTGGGGCTTCGATACATTAAATGATTTCCAGAAACTATTTACATATATCAAAGAAAATGCAGAAAGCATTGTTCCAAGATGGGAATTTGAATCACCTAATGTAAAATTACTAATGAACATAGAAAAGTTAGATACAAAGAAGTAATACCTTTATCTCGATGAGAACGAGCAGAAACCTGACGACAGAGAAGACCTGCGCCCCAATGGATTTACACGCGAAAGTGTGTTTCACGACTTTTCGATTAGAGGTCAGGAAGTACTGCTTCACGTGCGCCGTCGCAGATGGCTTGATGCAGGAGAACGATGGTCCATTTGTGGATGAGGAGGGCAATGCCATAACTTTTTTGTCAATCGCTCTACCAATGCATCAGCAGAATACCTCAATGCAAAGATCAAGCATTTCAGAGCACAACTCAGAGGTATCATTGACCGTAAGTTCTTTCTCTTCAGACTAATGAAGATCTATGCCTAATCCACACACTTTTACTGGTGACCCCGAACTAAGCATGGCATCACCGGAAGACAATATAGCTTACACAGAAATCCATAAGGTTTTTGAACTACTCCAAAGTATCGAAGAAGAAAATAACATTATAGATGGTTCAAAAATCGAAAACAAAAAACAAATCAGCGTTAAACACCAAGAAATTCTCGATTTTATCATCTCTAACGATGATTCAGATTCAAAGTCAATTGCAAAAGCCATAGGACTTCGGGTACCAAGAACCCGGGATTATCTCAAAGAGCTAATCAAAATGGGGGAAATTGAAGACTCCGGTGGTGATAGATATAAAACGTATCATATAAAAAAGAAATAATACCATCTTACGGATAAGGCATACCAGCTTCCTCCTAACATGCTTTGTGGGAGAATTTTTTTTTTTGAACGTAAATTGACTAAAATTGAACAAAAATATTAAGAAAAATATTTCACGTCAATTCACGTTCAAATACCCTCCATAGGAGGAAAGGGGCATTGCATTGGCCTATATTTTGAAGTTTTTTCAGTAGAGAAGTGAAATTTCTCTGCTTTTTCTTGGTTATTAACCGAAAAGTTTGTAATTTTGCACATGGTGAGGTTGTTTTTTGTTTTGACAATGCAAAATTAACACTTTTTTTCTTTGTAATGCTGCTATTGACATTGCATTAGACATGTACTTGTATGCAGTAGGAACAAATATCACAGAACTTGAAATGGGTGAAGCCACACAAGTTCAGGCATATTTTTTTTATAAAGTAGAATGACGATACAAGATATTATAAATGATTTCAAGAATCACCAACTCCAATATGGATTAGGTGGTGATCCTGAGCTGGAAGAGTTGTACAAATGGAAGCTGGTGACCGATCAGATTGGTCATCCAGATGTCAATGCTGATAATTTCGCAAAAGAAATTAACTCTCTTTCCTTAAAGAATCTATGCTATAGTACACAGACAACAGCAATACGACATTTCGCCGAATATGAGCCAGAAGAGTACCGAAAAACCTTTGTTGGTTTATTTGACGAAAACATCGGTTTGCAGGAACGAATTGACAAGTTCATATCTGATTGTAGAGAACTGTGGGATGGCAAGACAAAGCATAACTTCACACAGAAAACAAGTGCCATGTGTGACGAACGCTTAATTAGCTTCTTCCTGACATTGAAGGATCCTACAAAATATACATTCTATAAGGATGAGGTGTACGGAAGCCTGTGTAATCTTCTCGGTGAAAAGAAGAAGAATGCCGGTCAGAAGCTCGTACATTTCTACGAACTGCTGAACAAACATGTCATTCCTGCCGTTGAGAGTGAAACCGCATTGATAGACTCTATCAACAAGGAGATAGATGCGAAAGGCTATGTACACAGTACGCCACTCATAGCCCAGACAGCTCTGTGGTACTATGCAAGACATGTTAGGAATAACGACAAGACACAAATTTGGCTATTTTTAGGAGGAAAAGGTGCAGACGATTACCACTTTGAAGAAATGTATAATGATGGATCCATGGCTCTTTGTGGTTGGGAAAAAGTTGGTGATCTCGGTGATTGTAATGACCTTAACAGCATAGAAGAAAGAAGAAAGAGTGTTCCTGAATACGAATCAAACACCACCCATCTTTCACCTATGCTACATGCTATTGCCAATGAAATCAAGGAAGGTGACATCATATTGGCAAAAGAAAGAGGAGCAGATATTGTCGGTATGGGTATTGTTACAAGTGACTATTACTTTGATTCCGACTCATCTTATGGTGTACATTGTAGAAAAGTTCAATGGACTTATAAAGGATTATGGAAATGTGATGCAATATTGAAAGAGTACGGAAAAGCTCAGTTCCCAGCCAAAGCTCTCACCAATGTAAGCAATACCAACAAGTACCCATATATTCAAAAGATAATCAATATGATAAAGGGAAATAATGCTGAAAAGCAATACTGGCTGCTTGGTCATGCCTTTGGAAGCACTAATCCACAGTTTGACCGCTTTATAACAGAAGGGATATTGGAAGGAAGATTTGATGAGAACAAACCAGTAGATCAGCGTCAGCTTGCCTTGGCTCGAAGAATCAAGGTAGGCGATGTGATATTGCTAAAGTCAACTGCAACAAAAGGAGCCAACCACGATATTCCATTCATGAGAATCAAGGCTGTTGGACTTGTTACAGACAAACTCATCGAAGAACAAGGAACAGAGTATCTGACGCTTAGATGTAATGTAAACTACCTCTCAACGACAGATAAAGACTTTGACAGTTCTGTTTATGGCTCCTATCGCCAAACTGTTCATGAGGCAGATGACAAAGTAAAAGATGTTATAGAATACGCCAACTCTATCATTAATCCTACACGTATGCCACAGAATAAATACTCAAAATACATTGAACTTCTCCAGGAGAATAGAAACCTTGTGTTGACAGGTGCTCCTGGCACAGGAAAAACATACATGGCTCAGGCTATCGCAAAAGAGATGGGATGCAGCAAAGAAGAAATGTGCTTCGTACAGTTCCATCCATCTTACGACTATACAGACTTTGTTGAAGGTTTACGTCCTATCGAAAAGTCTGATGGTCAGATGGGATTTGAGCGTAAGGATGGCGTATTCAAGGACTTCTGCAAGAAAGCAGCCAAGAATATCACAGATTCCCAGAAGAGTATTGAAAGTCTCACCAAAGAATTATCTTGGGAGGAAAAACTTCAGCAGTTCATAGAGGACTCAACCGAGAATAACACCAAATACAAACTCTCTAACGGCAGTGAGTTTACTATTGATGAAATCAAAGGCAGAACCATTGTAGTTCACAATGACCAGAATGAAAAGACCACTCAGGTTTCAGTCAATGCAGATGACATAATCGAGCTGTTGACCAATGAAGTGCCTCTCAATATCGTCCGTGACATTCGTAACTACTTCAACAGAAAGTTTGGAACTCAGCCTGATTCATATGCTTACATCATCACAAAGGCAATCCGTGAGATGAAGAGTAATGTGTATGTAGAATCAGCAAACAAAGTTGAGAAAAAACCATTTGTCTTTATCATCGATGAGATTAACCGTGGTGAGGCATCAAAGATATTCGGTGAACTCTTCTATGCAATAGATCCAGGCTATCGCGGAAAGAATGAGCACCTGGTGCAGACACAATATCAGAACCTTGTTCCTGAGACGGATGTGTTCGCAAAAGGATTCTATGTGCCAGAGAATGTCTATATTCTTGCAACAATGAATGATATAGACCGTTCTGTTGAAAGCATGGACTTTGCCATGCGCCGCAGGTTTACATGGAAAGAAGTTACACCAGCAGATACTGAGGAAATGCTTGATACTCTGCCTTGTTATGACGAGGCTAAAGTAACGATGCAACGTTTGAATAAAGCCATTGCTGATACAGACGGATTGGGAGCTGCTTATATGATTGGTCCTTCGTACTTCTTGAAGTTGAAGGACAATGGAGCAGACTTCAATAAACTTTGGAAGATGAATATTGAGCCATTGCTTAAAGAATATCTCCGAGGCTTCCGCAAGACGGCCGAAATCCTTGAAAAATTCAGCAAAGCATACTTTAACACGAACGAATCACAAACCACAGATACTCCCAAACTGATTGATGAGGATTAACTTGACAGATAACAATATCGGACAGCCCGGTGCTGGAACATTCCGGCGGCAGGATGTAGCTTCATTGTTCCCCATTGCTGATAAGACGATAGCAGAGCTGTGTAGGGAAAATGAGAACTTACTCATATTCCCCTATAGCATTGAGTCGTCTGATGACAGAATTGGGGACTCTTCAATCATGAGCATCCTGAATACCGAGGACCCTGAGATGGTGCGAATAAGTACCGGCAATGTGATGGGATTCCTTGGTGTAGGTAATCTTCAGATAAAGATAAAATCCAGATTTGATACAGGCCGTGATGATTTTCTTCTTCATTATATGCTTCAGCGGGTTCTCTCCTTCAATCTTTTTGACCTCAGTCATAACAATGATCAGGAAGATGTATTCGATTTCATTATGTTCATGTTCCCTTACTTTCTGAAGGCGGCCATGCGTCAGGGGGTTTATAGGGAGTATCAGAACTATCGGCATAATGATGCAAATCTGAAAGGAACCATTGATGTAGGCAGGCATATTGCCAGAAATATTCCATTCGTGGGCAACATTGCTTATACGACTCGTGAGTATAGCCATGACAACAATATGACGGAACTCATCCGCCATACCATAGAGTTTATGAAAACCAAAAAGTATGGACAGGCTGTTCTCAATATTGACCGAGAGACCATTGAGAATGTAAATTCAGTCATTAAACATACACCGCTATACAATAAGAGTGACCGTAATATTGTCATCAGCAGGAATCTTCGGATGAAGTGTCACCCATACTATACTGAATACCGAACATTACAAACACTTTGTCTTCAGATACTAAGGATGGAAGAAGTAAAATATGGTGAAAGTGAGGAAGAAATCTGTGGCATCCTCTTTGACGGAGCATGGCTTTGGGAGGAGTTTGTAAATACGATTCTGAGCAAACAAGGCTTTATCCACCCAGAGAACAAACGGCACAAGGGGGGTATCTATTTGTTTGAAGGACATAGTGGCATTCGTTACCCTGACTTTTATAAAGATGATATGGTATTAGATGCCAAATACAAAAGACTTGGAAGTTATGATAAGGTTTCCAAGGTTGACCCTGATGACGTTCATCAAGTAATGGCATATATGTCCGCGCTTCATGTAGATAAAGGAGGATTCATTGCTCCCCTAGAAAAAAGACAAGATAAGATTCCGACTTCTCGAATAATGGGAACATCCTCTAGCCTTTTCATTTTCGGTATTGAGATAAGTCGAGTTTCGTCATCTTATGCAGACTTTTGTGAACAGATGAAAGAAAGGGAAATGGAATTTGTTCAATCAATTAAAACAGAATAGACAATATAAATGGAAGTAAATATTCTGTCGCCTGTTGCCAAGCGACACAAGAAAACACACGAAGTCTAAATGTTAGCTATAGTCCCGATTATTATAATGTAAGCCATCTGTAAACCCCGTATTGTCAGCATAAGATTATTTCGGTACCTTTGCACCGTATTTAATATTATCGCATATGACAAACATGACAATCGAACAATTCCGTCAGATTTACGATGACAGGAAGCAAAGCAGGCTATGTGTCCTTCAGTATTGTGAGAATACTCTATATCTCTTAAACTCTGTGGTTTAAAAGTAAGCAGTCATTTTAGGCCGTCTTGGTCCATAAGTTTTCTGACGGTTGGCGCGACTCCCTAAGAGTCGCTCGCGTGTGCGCACTTTGGTTAGAAAAGTATTGTATAAATCACCTATTACGTGGAAATTAACCCAGTTCCCAAAAGGCCACGGCTGACGCGGCTGCCACATTAAGGGAATCCACACCGTGAGCCATCGGGATGCGCACAACGTAGTCGGCGGAGGAAATGGTGGCACGGGAAAGACCGTCGCCCTCGGTGCCCATGACTATCGCAAGGCGTGGCTCGCGCTTCAACCGCGGGTCGGCAAGGGAGACGGAATCATCGGTGAGTGCCATGGCCGCCGTCTTGAAGCCGTAATCATTGAGCGACTGCACGGGAACATCAAGCCATGTCCAGGGAACAAGAAACACACTGCCCATAGACACCCTGACTGCACGGCGGTTGAGAGGATCGCACGACGTGGGGGTGAGCAACACCCCGTCGATGCCCAAGGCGGCGGCAGAACGGAATATGGCCCCTATATTGGTGGTATCCACCACCCCATCAATCACCACTACCCTACGGGCATCACGGCATACATCCCCTACGGACGGCAACTGCCGGCGCTTCATGGCACAGAGCACTCCGCGAGTGAGGGTATATCCAGTGAGCGAGGCAAGTACACTGCGGTCGCCTGTATATATAGGTATGTCGCCACAGCGGGATATGATGTCGGCTGCGTCGCCCGTGATATGCTTCCGCTCGCACATAAGGGCGTGAGGCTCGTAGCCTGCGTCGAGTGCCACGCGAATCACCTTGGGGCTCTCGGCGATAAAGAGTCCTGACTCTGCCTCACGGCTCTGACGCAATTGAGCCTCGGTAAGCGAACCGAAGATGTCCGCTCCCGAGGCTTCAACTGTATTTATCTCTATGATGTTCATAGACTGCTGATTAATAGCTGCGCGCAATGATTACACGACACTTGGATGGCTTGCCGCTCACCATATCCACGCCCTCGGTCTGCTCGTAGGCAAAGGGCACACAGCGGATTGTGGCCTGGGTTTCCTCCTTGATGCGGGCCTCGGTCTCGGCAGTGCCGTCCCAATGGCAGAGGAAGAAGCCGCCGTCCTTGATCTTCTCCTTGAACTCCTCGTAGTTGTCGCATACATATACATGCTCGTCGCGATATTTGCGGGCTTTCTCGAAGATATTCTTCTGGATGTCCTCAAGAAGGTTCTCGACGTAAGTCTCGATGCCGTCGATGCTGACAGACTCCTTTTCGAGAGTGTCGCGGCGCATCACCTCAATAGTGCCGTTCTCAAGGTCGCGTCCACCAAGCACAAGGCGCACGGGCACACCCTTAAGCTCGTAGTCGGCAAACTTGAATCCCGGACGCTTGTTCTCAGCATCGTCATACTTCACGGTTATGCCCTTCTTGCGCAGTGCGTCAACGATGGGGGCAATGCGCTCGCTGATGGCGGCAAGCTGGTCGGCTCCCTTAGTGATAGGGATGATGACCACCTGGATGGGGGCGAGCTTCGGAGGCAACACGAGACCGTTGTCGTCGGAGTGGGTCATGATGAGCGCACCGATGAGTCGTGTGCTGACGCCCCATGATGTTGCCCATACGTATTCGGGCTTGTTCTCCTTATTTAAATATGTTACGTCAAACGCCTTGGCGAAGTTCTGTCCGAGGAAGTGGCTTGTGCCACTCTGCAGAGCCTTTCCGTCCTGCATCATAGCCTCGATGGTATAGGTGTCGAGAGCTCCAGCAAAACGCTCTGTCTCGCTCTTCACTCCCTGCAGCACAGGCACTGCCATCCAGTTCTCGGCGAAGTCGGCATACACCTTGAGCATCTTCTGTGCCTCAGCCTCAGCCTCCTCGCGTGTAGCGTGTGCGGTGTGACCTTCTTGCCACAGAAATTCCGAAGTGCGGAGGAAAGGCCTTGTGCGCATCTCCCAACGCATTACGTTGCACCACTGGTTGCACATCAGTGGCAGGTCGCGCCATGAGTGAATCCAGTTGCGGTAGGTGTTCCATATTATCGTTTCAGACGTTGGGCGGATGATGAGTTCCTCCTCGAGCTTTGCCGAAGGGTCAACCTCCACTCCGCTCTTGTCGTCCTTGGCGCGCAGGCGATAGTGTGTCACCACAGCGCACTCCTTGGCGAATCCCTCTACGTGCTCTGCCTCCTTTGAAAGGAAAGACTTGGGTATGAGCAGGGGGAAATAGGCGTTCTGCGCGCCTGTCTCCTTGAACATAAGGTCGAGCTGGTGCTGCATCTTCTCCCATATAGCATAACCATAGGGTTTGATTACCATACATCCACGCACCGCCGACTGCTCGGCGAGGTCGGCCTTCACTACCAAATCATTAAACCACTGACTATAGTTGTCAGCTCTCTTTGTAAGTTCTTTTAATTCTTTAGCCATGTTAAAAATGCTATTTTTATCTATTTTTGGTGCAAAAGTACAAAAAAAATGTTGAAAACAAGCACATAATTCAAATATTTAGCGTAACTTTGCACCCGAAATTGCTCAAATGGCAAAAAAATGGCTTATTTAGCACACAATTTCAACTTTTTAATCATCATTAATAATTAAATTAAAAAAGGAATCAAACAAATGAAGAAGATTAAGTTTTTCTCTATTGGTCTCTGCTTCGCCCTTGTGCTTGCAGGTTGTAACAACACTCAGAAAGGCGCTGCCATCGGTGCTGGTGGTGGTGCATTACTTGGTGCTATCGTAGGTAAGCTTGCAGGAAACACTGCCGTGGGTGCTGCCGTAGGTGCCGCTGTGGGTACTGGTGCCGGAGTAATCATCGGCAAGAAGATGGACAAGGCCAAGGCTGAGGCAGAGGCTGTGAAGAACGCACAGGTGGAGTCGGTGACCGACGCTAACGGTCTGGCTGCCGTGAAGGTGACATTCGACTCTGGTATTCTCTTCTCTACAGGTTCTTCAACTCTTGCCGCATCTGCAAAGTCTTCATTGCAGCAGTTCGCCACAGTACTGAAGAACAACGCCGACTGTGACATTGCTATCCAAGGATATACCGACAACGCCGGATGGAAGAACAGTACTGCCGCACAGAGCGTGGAGAAGAACAAGGCCCTGTCGCTCGACCGTGCCACAGCCGTTTCTTCTTATCTCCAGTCGTTAGGTGTTTCTGCCGCACAGCTCAAGAGCGTTGAGGGTCTTGGCGAGGCAAACCCCGTGGCCGACAACTCTACTGAAGCCGGCAAGGCCCAGAACCGCCGCGTGGAGGTTTACATGTATGCAAGCCAGGAGATGATCAAGGCTGCAGAGGCGCAGGCTAATTAAAAATTGAAGAATTGAAAGATTAAATTATTAAAGAATTGATAATATTTAATCGTTTAAAGAAATTATTGAAATGGGTGGTGGTAGCTTTCTTTGCTTCCACCATCCTTTCTGTTGTTGCGCTTAGGTTTGTGCCCGTGTATTTCACTCCGCTGATGTTCATCCGCCTGGGCGAACAGATTGCAAAGGGCGAGGAACTGAAGATGAGACACAGGTGGGTGCCGCTAAACGAGATTGCACCGGAGCTGCCCCTCGCAGTGATTTCGAGCGAAGATGCTCGGTTTATGGAGCACCACGGTTTCGACTTCAATGCCATCGAGAAGGCGGCGAAACGCAACCGTCAGAAAAACAAAAGGAAACTCGGCGCAAGCACCATATCGCAACAGACAGCCAAAAACGTATTCCTGTGGCCAGGGAGGACATGGGTGAGAAAAGGTTTTGAGGTGTATTTCACCGCCCTCATCGAGATGATGTGGAGCAAGGAGAGGATTATGGAGGTGTATCTCAACTCCATCGAGATGGGCGACGGGATATACGGTGCCGACGCCGTGGCGGAATGGCATTTCCACTGCCGAGCCAAGGACCTGAGCAAGGGTGAATGCGCGCTTATAGCCACCTCGCTGCCCAACCCGCGGAAATACGACTCCGCACATCCTTCTTCATACATGCTGAAGAGAAAGGCTAGAATAATGCGCGATATGAAGTTTGTAAAATTTACGAAGGAGAATTAACTGTTTTTGTTATTATGAGTGCCGCATTTGACGATGAGTCGATGCGGCACTTGTCGTTTGTGCGCCTGCCGACAAGCCATATTATCATGCCTGTGGAATCCTCGACGACCATCTGACGCTGGCGGTCGATGACCGAGCACTTGATGTCGGTGAGGTAGTCGCTGACAAGTTTTGTGCCCTTCATACCGAAGGGGGTGAAGCGGTCGCCCTGGCGTATGGGACGGAGAGTGAGTGGAAACTTCACCTTATTTATATCTAAAGTGGCTACTTCAGGCGACTTGGAGATGCGGAAGTCGTCGGAGATGTCTGTTTTTTCCAACGTAAGGCTGAGACCGTCGGCGAGGCGGTAAATGCCAGGTTCGGGCAGGCGGTATTCCTTTGGCTGAGCCGACTTCGGGGCGAATTGGATACAGAGGGAACCGCCTACGGTGGCGATGGCGGCGATGTGGGTGGACGAAAGGAAGGTGGCCCCGACATGGGAGGCAGAGGCTGCGGCAAGCATGTCATCACACTGTGAAGGGGTGAAGCCATAGTCGCGGCATATCTCATTGAGGAGATACGAGGGGGAGACGAAGGATAGAAGTTTATCAATGTCGATGAGCGAAGGGGACAAAAACACATCGTGCCTTGCCCTAGATATTGCCCAGGAGAGGATTTTCTCTGCATCGGCGATATGGCGTGAGGTGGAATGGATATTCTCGGAGGCCTTGGGGTTGAGCGACTGCAGGAGGGGAATGACGTGATGGCGGAACTTGTTGCGGGTGGCGTCATCCTCGAGGTTGGTGGAGTCGGTGACGTAGGTCTCACCTTTCCGGGCAAGATATGCCTCGATGTCGGCGCGGCTCGTGTCGAGCAGTGGGCGGAGGATGTGACCGTTGACGGGGCGTATGCCTGCCATGCCACGAATGCCTGTTCCACGCACCATGTTCATCAGCACTGTCTCTACATTGTCATCGCGGTGATGTGCCACCATGATGGCTTCGGCTCCTATGTCCTGGCGCAGCTGCTCGAAGTATCGGTAGCGCAGTTCGCGTGCGGCGAGTTCGATGCTCACCTTATGCAGGGCGGCGTATTCCTTGGTGTCGAAATGCACACGATGCAGGGGCACGCCGAGCCGTTGGCACAGCGAGACGACAAAGGCCTCGTCGCGGTCGGACTCGTCTCCACGCAGGTGGAAGTTGCAATGTACCGCCTCCACCGAGCGACCTTCTTCTATCATCTTGAGCAGCAGGCAGACGCTGTCTGCCCCGCCGCTTATTGCTACTAAATACTTCTTTTTGTCCACAGATTTACACAGATTTTTTATATCACTCTACATAAAGCACAAGCCCCTTGAGATATTCGCCCTCGGGATGGAAAATGTTGACGGGATGGTCGGCAGGCTGGTGAAGCTGGTGAAGGATGCGGACGTGTCGGCCGCTTTGGGCTGCCGCAGTGAATACGGCCAGACGGAACTGGTCCTTGTTTACTGCCTGCGAACAGCTGAAGGTGAAGAGTATGCCGCCCGGCTTGATCTTGCGGAAGGCCATGGCATTGAGCCGGGTATAGCCTTTCAGGGCATTGCGCAGGGCATCGCGATGTTTGGCAAAGGCCGGCGGGTCGAGTACAATGAGGTCGTAGTTTGAACCAGCCTCTTCCAAGAACTTGAAGGCATCGGCTGCATAGGCCTCGTGGCGACTGTCTCCGGGAAAGTTCAGTTCGGCATTGGCACGCGTCAGCTCTATGGCCTTGGCCGACGAGTCGACCGAATGAACCAGCTGTGCCCCACCCCGCATGGCATAGACACTGAAGCCGCCTGTGTAGCAAAACAT
>JALERP010000082.1 GCA_022764085.1 Prevotella sp. | reverse complement strand
ACATACAGATGGCAGTTGCAGTCCCTTAGCACAAGCATCAGGTCAGATTGAGTAAAGTTCACCCTATCAGACAGCTCGGTCATCAGTTGCGTCAAGTCCTCAAATTGAGCCTGAGTATAATTATGCAACTCTTGTATTTCCATATTATCCTTGAATCCACTTTAAAAAGTCGGCTGCCCGACCATTATTTATTAACACAACATTATTTAACTCTATATTGCTCTTTGACATTTTGTACTCTGGAGAATATTTGTACATTTACACCTGAAATCAAAGCTCTAAGCAATGTTCAAGAAAAGTAGTACAAATAAGCATTTCGACCTGTTCAATTCACCATCCGACCTGATGTATGGCCGTGAGAGCCGGGTATATGACAACCCTTCTGCCTGGCACAACAAGTTCTACCGTGAAGTGACCTCCAACATCGACGAGGAGATATTCCGCCCCCTGTTTGCCGAGGATCGTGAGGACAATAAGGACGGTCGTCCTAATGCGCCCATCCGCATTCTCATAGCCATGAGCATCCTTAAAGAAGGCAGCGGCTGCAGCGACGAGTCGCTGTTTGAGAACTGCTGCTTCAACATGCTTTATCGCCGTGCCTTGGGAATGGTTACGCTGAATGAGCAATTTCCGTCTATTGACTCTTACTACATGCTGCGTCGTCGTATGGCCAAGTATGAGGAAGAGACAGGCCTCGACCTGTTCGACAAGTGCTTTAAGGACATCACCCACAAGCAGGCCCTGGAATACCGCATATCGGGCAAGGCCGTCCGCATGGACAGCAAGCTCATATCGAGCAACATCGCCTGGTACACCCGCTACGAGATTATCCATGAGACCCTTTGCAAGTCGGTGGAGAAATGCGATGTCGAGGGAGCCACAACTGCTGACAACACCTATGTGGAGTCAGGCGTGAAAGGCTCCGAGGAAGTAACAACAACAAGACGAGGTATAGGGGACTCTTTAAGCACAAGATGCAGGCGGTGGCTCGCTGTGCATGGATCAATGTGCGCCGACTTCTGCTGTTTGATCTCAAAATGGCTCTCCAGAGAGCATGAAATGTATCAAAGACCGCATCAGACCTCCAACGAGGTCTATATATGAGCATGTGAGCGTCTATATTGGTCTTACAAGACCGATTTCAGCTCACGCCAGCTCGAAGAGTTAACGACCAACGCTGGGATACAAAGCCAGGCAGAGGTCAATGTTTAATCATTTAAATGCCACTTTTACAAGTTGAGTCTTTCTTGTAATTATCAGAAATACTGTCAGGAATAGATATTCCTGTTTCCATCGCCTTTATAGCAGGGGAAATCCTGTATCTTCTATCTGAAGATACCGAAGCTTGGTTCTCTTGCTTTACATTAGAACAAGTGTGTTGCACAATTCTGACGCCACTCATAGATTTTACAAGTTGCTTAATTACAGAAACCAAGTTCCTGTCATCAAATGCTATTGTTAAAGTATCCATAATATTCTTTTTTACATTAATGCGCTGCAAAAATAAACAAAATATTCTCATTCTCCAAACAAATCACCGAAAATCTGCAAAAAAAAAATCCACAAGTCCCTCAGTCCGTCTTTCTATGCCGGGAATGGGGAATATAGCAACTTCTTACTTAGCATACCATAACTCTGATGACATTCCGACTCCATGATTTCCTGCCAAGCCTTTTTCAAATATTCCTTGGTCTCGTCGGGCAACTTGCCTTCATTTGCCAATTCGTTGAAGAAGTCAACCAAGTAGCCGATGGCATATTCAGGAGAATAAAGATCATCGAAATAGCAATAATGTTCATCACTGATAAAGTGACGGCACATTGACTTTGCCAACTGCATGAAGCGCAAAGCTGCCTCCTGGTATTCACCACGATTCGCCAATGCCTTGATGCGCTCATTTTCATCATGCATCAAAAAGCTTATCAAGTCACATTCCCAACCGACAATGCTTCTTGCAAATATCTTTGTCTCGTAGTCCTCGTTAAGCGGAATCACCGAATGTGCCTCCTTCTCAGCCTCCAATCTTTGCTGTTCCTCCCTTTTCAGCTTACGCTCCAACAGTAATTCTTCATCACTCTTTTCACGTACAACCGCTACAGGTTCACCTATCAAAGTTTCTGATGGCATCATCTGCTGCATCTCCTTCTGCAAACCTCTGAAATCATGGTAATATTTAGTCTGTTTGAAGATAAAGTCATACACCCAACGCCGTTTCTCCTCATTGTTCCATGCCTTCACTGAATCCACAAGAGCCGCAAAAGCCCCCTCGATGAGTTTCCTCAATCTTGGTTTCTTAGGTTTCAGATACCCCTCGATGTGCTTACGGAAGACGAAGTCCGGCAACTGTCGGCACAGCTCCACTGCCACGGCATACGCCGCATCTGGACGTTTCAATTCAATCAGCTGCGGCACCGATTTCTTATACCATCGCTCCAGGAAACGCAACTGATACAGGAAGTCGTCTTCTACGGTAGGCACAAATGTCACCTCTTGCCGTATCAACCTCCCATATTCCTTTTCATAATCCACGGTCAGACCTTTGGGGATATAAGCAATCTTCGGCTTTTCCATACTTGCCCTTCTCCGTCTGTCGTCTGCAGCCTTTATTCGTAGTTGTTCCGCACGTATTGCCTGATTTCGTCTCCATTCCTTGTCCTTGTTCACTTTCTCCAGAAACTCCTTGAACTCAGGCAACTGCATGGTCTCAGGCTTCATTATTTCGCTAATCTTATTCTCCACAAACCGCTGCCATGCCTCCCGATTCTCGTCAGTGACATAATCGCAACTTGGCCCCATTACGCCACCAAACCGACTCGTCTCAATCCGAAATATCCAATAGTATTTATTCTTATAGTCCATATAACATTAATCGTAAGTATTCGGTAACCCTTGTATTGCCTATCTCAGATTTTATAAGTACCTTTGTGGGGGGATACTGTCTTTTCTCGTGAGTATAAGTGATACCAGCATTAGCCTTTCAGCCAGGATTGAGGCTGCAAGGGATTACCATTTTATTAAAATTAGATGTTATTCTTTATGTATCCAATATAATCCCCAAATCCTCCGCTATCCATGCCTTGGCATAATCCGCCAAGAAGGCGTTCGCCTCCGCTTCGGGCAGATGACTTAAATAGAAATTTGCAAGGCGGGAATAGGGCACGTGACCCGAAACTTGT
>JALERP010000058.1 GCA_022764085.1 Prevotella sp. | reverse complement strand
CAGTTGCTTGAGTGTGTCGCCCCCTTCGCTCCATGTCCATTACAGACACTTCAACGCTACTACGGAGCAATCCGCCACAGAAGCGGACTTCGGTACGTTTCTGCCTTGTTCGTCACTTTCGGCATTTCCCTTGGCATTCCGACTTCTGCTTCCCACGTTCCGCCAACAAGCCTATATCACTGTCCTGCCACCTCTATGCCGCATGCCGCAATGCCATAGACAGGTTATTGCATCGCTTGTCGCCAGAACTGTCCGACACTGACTTTTGACATGACTTGAACCAAGATTAACGACACCTCATAGAATGGTTCACTTGCGTTCAGCTCAGTAATACGTACCTCTCTGCAACGCTCACCACCGCAACGTTTCCGACTGCAGCAGCTTGCAGAGGGTTTGATGTCAGTGCCTGCACACCGACACCGAGAGACCTTCTCTCATCTCATTGGCAGTTACGGCTACATTTTATATGGAAGGTAGCCAACCCCTTATATATAGATGTGCACCTCGTGGCACACGGACAGGTACATTGGTTCTACAGGACAGTGACTTATCATCTGTCCTTCATTGACGATAAGGTTATTAACCTTGCGCCACTAAGGTTAATAACCTTGCGGCGTTAAGGTTAATAACCTTATCTAATGAAAGCCCTAACTGCAAATATGAAAAACACTGTTATTTCACAATCTGCTTACGACCGTTACGGATGACTATACCCTTGGCATTTGCTCCTACCTTCAGACCTGAGATATTGTATGTCGCATTGCTGTGCTTTGCGTCACTGCTGTCAAGTTCTACATTATTTATTGCTGTCACTTCCTCGGCTGTCTGTGTATTGAAGCGGTAGTTGTTGAACTGCACAGCTGAACTCTCGTCAACATCGTAAAAAGCGAAAAATATGTTGCTGTATGTCTTGCCGGAAGGAATCGTCTTCGACAGATCGACCGTCACATCACTCATAGTGGCATTGTCGAAGTCAACCACAGCAAGCGGTGTGCCATTCATTCGTCCAGAGAATATCTTCATAGTGCCCTTTCCCTTGATGCTGACCGTCACAGAGCGTGCATCCTCCGGGAATATCAGTCCGCGCACCATCGTCCAGTCGCCTGAGTCAATGTCCGTCACGACGCATCCGTATTTCGTTGTCTCAATCACATTCACGCCTGCACAGTTTGCCATGGTCTCAGCCTCCACAAGCTCGTTGGCACGTGGACACTTATCAGCCTTTATGGCTGGCCCGGCATCGTCCATTGACGCTGTGATGTTGACACTTGGCAGGCTGACGTTTGCCTTGTTGATGGCAATGCCACGATAGCCACCTGATATGCCGTACTTAGCCTCAAGATACTGGGTATGGTAAATCATATAGAATTCATTGCCGAACTTCTGCAGATGGCTGTGGTTGTTACCCCATGGATATCCGAAGGTGCCGGGATTCTTAAGTATCTCGCCCTTGTACTCCCATGTTCCGTTGACAGGATCGTCAGTTGTCATTGCCAATATGCTGCAATTGCCAGGACAAGGATAGTTGCCACGACCGTCATAGTTGTTCCAGTCAGCTGAGTTACAGCTCCATCCACCACTGTATGAGAAGACGTACTTGCCGTTAATGTAGTTGAGTTCGTTAGCCTCGAAATGGAATGGTGCAGGTATTGGCAGGATGCTTCCGTCAAGCGATATCATGTCCTTGCCAAGCTTCACTATGCGTGCGTTGCCCGGCATGAGTTTTGTGCCAGTCTTATTAGGATCGCCACCACCAAAGGTGAGCCATGCCTGACCGTTATCGTCAATGCAGACACCTGGGTCGATGATGTTGCTCTGGTTTCCGCGTCCAGGTGTCGTCCAGTCTATCAATGCCTTGCCCAATGGGTCTCTCCACGGACCTGTTGGCGATGTAGCGGTGAGGACTCCTATACCCGATGCGGTATTGGTGTAGTATAGGTAAAAGTGTGTCTTGCCGTCTTCTTCCTCTCTGCTCACCACGCTTGGTGCCCACGATGTTGCAATCCATGGCGACAGTGACTTAACTTTGATGATGCCGTGGAATGTCCAGTTGACCATATCGGCAGTACTCATGCACACGAGTTGTGTAATCTTGCCGTATGTATTAGTCGTCTTGTTGCCCGTCGTGTTAAGTTCCTGCTGGTCGTTTGTGCCATAGACATAAAGGCGGCCATTGTATTCCACCGCTGTTGGGTCTGCACAAAGATTGTATGGCAGGACTGGATTGACTGCTGAGTTTACCTTGTAGGCTTTGTTCATTGTCTGTGACATGACAGGCTGCGAGCAAGCCATGACCATAAATGTAATAAACGGAATGATTCTTCTCATAATGTTAGTTCGTTAATATTGTTTTGTTTTGGAATAATATTCTGAAATTATACGTACATCAAGTTCATTTATAGATTGAATTGACACTATTTGAGTGCAAAATTACGAATAATAAATGACAATACGCACTAATGTTCAAGAAAAAGCCATTTATTTAGCAAAAAATAACTATTATTTACTCAAGTAGTTTTTCGATGCGCAGCCTTTGGGAGCGTGGGCGTCTCGCCCGCGGCCTGCGTAGAGTGTAATCTGTTGGCATTTAACCCAAGTTTGATACCCTAAAATTATTTTCAACTATTTTTAGTGGTATTCATAAGGCTAACTACCTGTTTTTCAGCAATGGCATCCTGAAAAATCGATTTGTAGTACACAGAAGTCTCGCAGAAAAGTTGTACCTTTGCATCCGATATGCACTTCATGTCTCAGCCAAGATACAACCCGAGGACTCAGCGCGATGACTGGTACTACCGCATCAAGGAGTCTTTCCGTGACCTGACAGGCCGCGTGCGCAGTCGTGTCATGCTGAACGTGGGCTTCATCGAGGAGCCGCACCGCCCGGAGGACATCCGCGACATTGGCAAGTGTCTGACCTACCTGCACGAACACCAGGGACAGGAAGAACTGTTCGGCAATCCACTGTCACGCTACAACGAGTTCGTGCAGCGAAAGACACGGGAGTTCTGGCATGCAATGGTCAACAACGGCAGCATAGACGCAGTGAAGGCCTCCATGGAAGAGTCACGCGAGAAGGCGGAACGCCTCGTTGACGTGAATACTATCCAGCATACCGATGCCCGTGAGATTGGTGCCGAATGGGTATGCCTGCAGGCAATACGCGAGCTTGAGATAGATAAATTCCTCAGGAGCGAGGGCTGGAGCGAGATACAGATAAACACCACGCTGGCACATCTCATCACCCGCACCATCTACTCTCCCTCGGAACTGAAGTCCATGCGCATCATGGACGAGAACTCGGCAGTATGCGAGCTCATCAGCGGCAATCAGGAATGGCGTCCCGGATTCCAGTCCATATATAAGGTGGCTCCGTCGCTCTTTGAACTGAAGGACAGACTTGAAAATCACCTCTGCAAGAAGACGGACGACCTGTTCAACATAACGAACAGGATTGCCATCTTCGACTTGACAAACTTCTATTTCGAAGGCCGTAAGGAAGGCAGCAGGAAAGCCCAGTTCGGCCGCTCCAAGGAGAAGCGCTCTGACTGCAAGTTGCTAGTATTGGCACTGTGCATCAACAGGGAAGGCTTCATACGCTACTCTTCCATCCTTGCGGGAAACACCGCAGACCCAGATTCTCTGCCCGACATGGTGGATACGCTCAATTCCAAGACACGCGTGCCGGATGATCCGAAAGACAAGGTTCTCGTATGCCTTGATGCCGGCATAGCCACCGAGGAGAACCTCCAGAGGATAAAGGAGAAAGGCTACGACTACCTGTGCGTCAGCCGCAGGAGGCTCACGGACTACGAACTTGCCCCCGATGCACAGACCGTCACCGTGCTTGACAGCAAGCGGCAGCCTATCAGGCTCACGCAGGTGAAGCACGAGGAGGACGGTGACTACTACCTTGAGATAAACTCCCCCGCCAAGCAGCTCAAGGAAACATCCATGAACCGCAAATTCAAGGAGCGCTTCGAAGAAGAACTGCAGAAGGCGAAAGACTCCCTGACGAAGAAGAACGGCACGAAGAACTACGAGAAAGTCATCGAGCGGGTGGGCAGGGCAAGGCAGAAGTATCCGTCCATCTCAAAGTACTACGTCATTGACTACATCGCTGACGATCCGAAGAATCCGAAGAACATGGCTGACATCCAGTGGCGTATAGCCGTGCCAGAAAACGTGGACAAGCAGAGCGGCATCTATTTCCTTAGGACGAATGTACCCACGTTTGACGAGAAGACCACATGGGACTATTATAATCTTACTCGTGAGATAGAGTGTACCAATTATGTGAAGCATATCGTTATGAGAAGTGATTGGAAAAGTATATCTGATTATCAGGGTGATACAAAAACACTTCTCCGTTCGACTTCTCATAACATTAGCTATTTCTTCAGACCTTTGAGCCAATCTCGCAGAT
>JALERP010000150.1 GCA_022764085.1 Prevotella sp. | reverse complement strand
CGGAAGATACAGAGAGCAGCTAAAGCTGCTTTACAAAGCCCACAAAGTTTTTCGTCCGCAATGTTTTTCATCCGCAAGGCTTTGTGGCGACTTTTAAGTCGCATGTTACCTTTGTATCAGGAAAAACCTTTGTTCCTTTGTTTCTTTGTGTTTTTTGATTGAACACAGAGTTTATATTTCTCTGTATCTTCTGATAACTTAAAAATATATCCTCTGTGTCTCTGTGTCTCTGTGTTTATTTAATTTTTAATTTTTAATTTTTAATTTTTAACTCTTAACTCTTAATTATTCAATAACGACCTTCGTCCATCCGTGCTTGTCTTCCTCAATGCCATACTGGATGTTACGCAGATGGTTGTAGAGCTTGGTGGAGATAGGACCCGGCTTACCGTCCTTGCTGAACGTGTATCGCTTGCCCTTGTCGAGGTCATCGAGATACGATATAGGCGAGATCACGGCAGCAGTACCGCAAGCACCAGCCTCCTCGAATGTGTCAAGCTCCTCCTCCGGGATGGGACGACGCTCCACCTTCATGCCGAAGTCCTCAGCCAACTGCATCAGACTCTTGTTGGTGATGGACGGCAGGATGCTCGTGGATTCCGGAGTCACGTAAGTGTTGTCCTTGATACCGAAGAAGTTGGCAGCGCCGCACTCGTCGATATACTTCTTCTCCTTGGCGTCGAGATAAAACTCGCAGGCATAACCCTTCTCATGAGCGAGATTGTTGGCATAAAGCGAAGCAGCATAGTTGCCGCCCACCTTATACTTACCGGTGCCGAGAGGGGCAGAGCGGTCATATTCGCGTATGATAACGTATGGATTTGTTGAGAATCCACCCTTGAAATACGGGCCGACAGGCGTTACGAAGATAAGGAACAGATATTCGCTTGCTGGATGAACACCGACCTGCGCACCGATACCTACAAGCAAAGGACGGATATAAAGCGTAGCTCCGCTCTCGTAAGTTGGAATCCACTCCTGATTGAGCCTTACAACCTTCTTCACCATCTCTTCAAACATTTCGGTGGGCACCTCGGGCATGAGAATGCCACGACAAGTGCTCTGCAGGCGCTTTGCGTTCTCGTCCATGCGGAACACTCGCACCTTGCCGTCGGGACAACGATAAGCCTTCAAGCCCTCGAAGGCTTCCTGTCCGTAGTGCAGACAGGTGGCTGCCATGTGCATGTTGATGTATTCGTCGGAGCAAATTTCTATTTCGCCCCACTTGCCGTCGCGATAGTAGCAACGCACGTTGTAGTCTGTACGTCTGTATCCAAATGACAGACTGGCCCAATCCAAATCTTTCATATTCTTATTCTTTTTTCTTTTTTTGTTCTTTCAGAATGCAAAATTACGCATAATAATTGTAATATGCAACTTTTTGTCGATTTTTTTTGGAAAAAAAAGGATATTGTAACACATTATTATGTGTTTTGCGTATAAATCAAGAGTCGGCAAGTATGGATTTTATCTCCTCGTCAGTCTTGGTGAGTTTGCCTCTGCACAATTTGATAAGTGTCTGCGCACGCTTCAACTGTTCGCCGAGAGTATCGATGTCGAGTTCGTCGTTTTCCATCTTGCGTACGATGGTCTCAAGTTCTTTTATTGCTTCTTCGTATTTCATTGTCTTGTTGTTTTTCGTTTGAAATGATGGATGTTATTGAACCGGATGCCAGTCGGGTGGTGATGGTGTCACCTGGTTTTACCTGTGATGGCGAGCGCAGGGCATGCCCGTCGGCAAGGGTGGTGATACTGTATCCGCGCTTCAATAGCAGGGTAGGGTCGAGAGAGTTTGTGCGCTGTTCGAGCATGTCGAGGCGATGGCGGCGATTGAGGATGATACGCTCAATTGCAGGATGAATACGCTGCGCCAGAGTGTTCAGCGAGTTACCCTGCTTGTCAAGTTTCATGCGTATGCTGTGTAGCATTATCTGGTTGAGCCTTTCGAGCCTGTTCTCCTGTTTTGTCTTCACCAGCGAGAACAATATCGGAATACGCTCAGAGACTCTCTCTATGCGGTTTTTCTCCTTTGTCATGCGTTGTTGTATGTAAGATGAAATGCGCTCTGCCGCAGATTCAATCCTGTTTGACACCGCTGCGAGTCGGTCGATGAGCAAGGCGGCAGCTGCCGTGGGAGTCTTCACCCTTGTGTGCGACACCATGTCGAGAATACATTCGTCGCGGTCGTGTCCTATTCCCGTTATTATAGGAAGAGGGAAATTAGCCACGTTCTCAGCCAGTTGCAGTGAGTCGAATCCCGACATGTCGCTTGTAGCCCCGCCACCGCGTATGATAACCACACAGTCAAACGAGTCGATGTCTTCGTTGATGGCATTGAGTGCGGCTATAATACTGTTTTCCACGCCCTCTCCCTGCATGGTTGACTCGAATAGTGTGGTGGTGAAATGGAATCCGTAAGAGTTCTCGTTGAGTTGTCGCGAGAAGTCTCCGTATCCGGCTGCGGTGCTTGATGATATTACGGCAATCCTCTGCGTGAAGAGCGGAAGAGACAGTTCGCGGTTGAGGTCAAACACCCCCTCAGCTTTCAGTAGGCGGATTATCTCCTGCCTGCGTCGCGCCATGTCCCCAAGGGTGAATCTCGGGTCAATGTCATCCACAATCCACGAGAATCCGAAAGCCTCGTGGAAGTCGGGGTGAACGAGCACAAGCACTTTCATCCCCGCCTTAAGAGTCTGTCCTGTCGTATGTTCAAAATAAGGCTTGACAGTCCCCCATGTGTTACGCCAGCATTTAGCCTGTGCCCTTGCCACGGGAGTGTTTAATCCCTCCTCCTTCTGTATGAATTCAAGGTAGCAGTGCCCGCGGTTTTCATTAATCTGTGAAATCTCGGTTTCGAGCCAATACATGTCGTATAGACGTGAATTGATAGCGTCGCGTACAAGCTGGTTGAGCTGCAGCAGTGAGAAATGTCTCTCAGGGTTCATCATTCACCTCCTTCCGTGTTAGGTGCGGTAATGCTTTTCCTGCCCAAGAGCAATGCCTTGGCAAAGTCAGGCTTGCCATAACCGAAGATATTGTCCGGGTGGCTGACGTTGTCGCCGCTAAGTCTCACGAGCTGCATAATCTGCTGTGGCGACATGAACGGCAGGGCCTGCCAAAGACATGTCACAAGTCCGCAGACGAGTGGGGTGGAGAACGAAGTACCCATGTCCTCGATAATCGTCCCTCGCGAAGACACAAGCACTGTGGGACTGCCCAGTGCCACCACGTCAGGTTTTATTCTTCCGTCAGCCGTGTTGCCCACCCCGCTGAACGGGGCGTTCTTGCCCTCCACGGTCACCGCGCCTACAGTCAATATGTCTTGTGCGTCGGCAGGAAAAGTGATTTTCTTCCATGGTCCCATACCGTTGTTGCCTGCACTGTTGACGAGAATGATCCCCTTGTCGGCAAGCATCGAGGCAGTGCGTGAGATGAGGGTCGTATGTCCGTCGAGATGCCATAGCGGATGGTCGCCATAATGGTTGTCGTATTCATAATATCCCAAGGAACTGTTGATAACATCCACCCCGACAGAATCGGCAAACTCAGCCGCCATGGCCCAGTAGTCCTCCTCCACCGGCTGCTCCGACTGTTGGTCTTCGCATCTCAGCAGCCAATATGTGGCCTTCGGTGCAGTGCCGATATACACGTTGGGCGCGTTGACAGCCATTGCCGAAAGCACCTTAGTGCCGTGGTCGGTCTCGTTATAGAAGTTAGCCGAAGCGGGAAATACGAAATCTCTTGTCCCCTTGATCTTGATATCCTGGAACACCCGCTTGCGGTCAACCTCGGCGAATCCCCCGTCAAGCACGGCGATGGTCATCCCCTCGCCCCTGTATCCCTGTTCGTGAAGCCTCGTGCCGCCAAGCGCCTTTATCTGCGCCTCGGCCTTTCCGTATGCAGCGTTGTGCACCGAGTCCCACGAGTTGAATCCGTCGCGGTTTTTCTTCTGTCGTCTCTTCTTTGCCGTGATACTGTCGGGCGAGGTCCATACCCTTGTCGCCGAAACCACGCACGGCAGCCTCCTGATCTTTTGTATGACATCAGAGTCGGTGCAGTTCACCAGCACGGTGTTGTTCCATTTGCTCTTCCCGATAATACTCACCCCCTCAGAGCCAATCAGCCTGAGGTATTTGTAGCTTACGGGCAAGTCGGTGGAGTCGATGGCAATTCCGAATTTGTTGCGCCTCTCGATGGCCTTGTGCGATAGGAACTGCTTCGGCTTGTCGATGGAGTAACCGCATCCTCGCTTGTCCTTGAGAGCAATGCGGAAGGTATGGCTCTTGCTTCCGGGAAACTTGATTCTCGGCGATGCGCCAATGGTGGATGCCCAAACGACGGCAGACACCAAGGCAAGGGCAAGGAGTAAAAAAGGTCTTTGCGCCATGTTATAATATCGGTTGTTATGCAAAATTGGGTGCAAACTTACTGCAATTTTATATAAAAACCAAATTTTTCTTGAGAAAAGTTGTCGCATTCGCCAAAAGTTGTTAACTTTGCAGTCGATAATACTATATAAATATGGATAAAAACACGGCAACAATGGAGTTGGGAACAAAACCCGTAGGTCGGTTGCTCACCCAGTATGCCCTGCCTGCCATTATAGCAATGACGGCCTCGTCGTTATATAATATGGTTGATAGCATCTTTATAGGTCAGGGTGTAGGTGCGTTGGCAATCTCGGGTCTTGTGGTCACGTTCCCGTTTATGAATCTTTCTGCAGCGTTCGGAGCAGGAGTCGGAGTCGGTTCCTCGTCCTATCTGTCGATGAAACTCGGACAGAAGGACTATTCCACGGCACAGCGTATTTTGGGTAACAACGTCACTCTCAACATCATCATCGGTCTGATATTCTCGGTGGTGTCCCTTGTATTCCTCGACCCCATCCTTTATTTCTTCGGGGCGAGCGAGCAAACCATCCCCTACGCACGTGAGTATATGATAATCATCCTGTTAGGCAATGTCATCACCCACCTGTATTTCGGTATGAATGCAGTGCTCAGGGCGGCGAGCAAGCCCCGCCAGGCAATGTACACGACGATATTCACCGTAGTGCTCAACTCAGTCCTCGACCCTCTGTTCATCTACACCTTCGACATGGGAATCCGCGGGGCGGCCATTGCCACAATCCTCTCACAGGCAGTCGCTCTGGTATGGCAGACGAGGATGTTCAGCGACAAGAGCGAACTGCTCCACCTCAGGCGCGGTATTTATAGGCTTGACAATCAAATTGTCAAGAACATATTGGGCATAGGCATCTCGCCGTTCGCAATGAACGCCACCGCATGCCTTGTGTCAATCTTTGTCAACCAGCGCCTTCTCGAATATGGAGGCGACCTTGCGGTGGGAGCCTACGGCATAGCCAATCGCGTGGCTTTCATCTTTGTGATGATAAACATGGGAGTCAACCAGGGCATGCAGCCAATAGCCGGGTATAACTATGGCGCTCAGAAGTACGACCGTCTGATGCGGGTGCTCATGTTGGCAATGATAGCCGGCACCATCGTCACCACGTCAGGTTTCATCGTGGCAGAGTTTATGCCTCACCTCTGTGTGCGTCTTTTCACCAACGACACAGTGCTCACCGAACTGTCCGTCAATGGCATACGCCTAATGATGGCGGCAATGCCCATCGTGGGCTACCAGATGGTGGTGACCAACTTTTTCCAGAGCATAGGCAAGGCAAAGATAAGCATCTTCCTCTCGCTCTCCCGCCAGTTGCTCTTCCTAGTGCCCCTGTTGGGAGTATTGCCCCTTTTCTTCGGTATCACGGGAGTGTGGATATCAATGCCGATATCCGACGCATTCTCGGCTCTCTTCGCCTTGGTGATGATGGTGAGATATATGCGAATCATGAAAAATAATAATAAATGATGGATAAGAAGATAATCATAACCGTCGGGCGTCAGATAGGCAGTGGCGGCCACGATGTTGCAAGGTTGCTTGCGGATATGTTCCACTGCCGTTTCTACGACCGCGAACTGCTCAACCTTGCAGCCAAGGAAAGCGGTTTCTGCGAGAAGTTCTTTGAGCAGAACGATGAGCACAAGGGCTTTTTCAAGTCGATGTTCCAGATGCACGGCTCGTTTGCCGAAGGCTCTTTCTATCGCAATGAGTTCTCCCAGGAGAACCTGTTTAAGTTTCAGAGCGACGCCATCTTACGGGCGGCCTCCGAGTCGTCCTGTGTGTTCGTGGGCCGTTGTGCCGACTATGTGTTGCGCGACATGCCCAACAAGATCGACGTGTTCATCACCGCCGACATCGACGACCGCATCCGCCGCGTGTCAGAGCGCAAGGGATGCACCCCCGAACAAGCCCGCAAGGCCATTGCCAATGGCGAGAGCGACCGCTCGTCATATTACGATTATTACACGGGCAAGCGCTGGGGACATTCCGACAGCTACGACCTGTGTGTCAATACGTCAATACTTGGTATTCAGGGCACTGCAGAGCTAATAAGAGAATTTATTCGCTCAACATTTGAATTACAATTTTGAAAACAGTTAAACTTGACCCAAATCAATAATTTCACCTGTTTTTCAAATATAATTCAATAATAATTAGGCAGTTTGAAAACTATTTCTTACCTTTGCCATCAGATAGATATATCTCTTACAAAGAGATGAAGAGAATTTGATAATAAACAAGCAAATAAGTGTAGATTTCAGCAAAAACAGGATGTAAGGTCAAGATGAAATCGCAAGTTGACAGGAAGCTTGGCTTTAGGAACCAGCTTTCACGTGTTTTATATGTAACTGCCTGATTCTCAGTTAAAAAGAGGAGCAAGCAGGAATAAGAGAAGTGCTCTTATCCTCCATTTCCACCCTGCCAAGTCTATAAATTTTCAAATACATGGGAGCCGAAAAAACATCAGAAGACCGTTGGTATGTGTTGCGCGATTTGGCACGTCCTAATGCCAAGCAGCCCGCCTACAAGCAACTTCAAGCGATGCCCGAGATGGCCGACAGTGTCTTCATACCCATGATACAACGCGTCTTCTCAGAGTTCGGCAAGCCCGTTGTGCGCATTGTCCCCTACATGCCCGACCTGATCTTCGTCCATAAGTCCAAGCAAGAGCTTGACCCCATAGTCAGCAAGATAGCACTGTTGCAGTACCGCTATGTGCGTGGCGGCAAGCAGTTTGAGGCAATGAGTGTGCGTGATGCAGAATTTAGGAAGTTCAAGAAAGCAGTCGAACAGACGGACAAAGTGGAATACTACAGCTATGATGAAGTCTCCCCCCAACTATATGGCAAGCAGATACGCATCATAGGAGGTCCACTCAACGGCTTCGAGGGTCGTCTGATGAGCAAGCGTGGCAGCAAGTTCAAACGCCTTCTCATAGACCTCCGAGAGTGCAATCTCTCCGCCGCCATCCAAGTGGAAGCAGAATACATTCAATTAATAAAATAATTCACAACATCACTCTAACATCTGTCTAACATCTGCGGAAAAATTAATAAATCCACAGATTTCAAACAGATTTCAAACAGATGATTCTATCTGTATAATATCTGTCTAACATCTGCGGATAAAAAAGACACATTTTTCCAGATTTCCTTGCATAATTGAAAATTAATGTGTATCTTTGTCCCGAATATTATAAAGTTATATTGAAACAATATGTGCAGGTTTTCTGAATCGAGCAAGCAAAAGCTTGGCAATGCGGTGGTTTATATTGCCGAAAGAGCCAGGTTCCCCTATAAGACGGAAGTACTGAAGTTGCTTTATCTTATGGAGGAACAGATGGTGCAGAAATACCATGTCCCCTTGTTGGCCATACCCTTTAGCGTGTGGCGAATGGGGCCTGTTTCAGTTGACGTTTATGAAGAGTTAAGTGACCAGCCCCTCCTTTTGGAGGAATTTGTAACTCTTAAGAGCACAGGCAAGGGAAACATTGTCAAACCCAAGGTAAAGTTTGATGACGGAGAATTCAGTGATGCAGAGTTGGAAGTAATGGATAGCATAATGTCAAAATATGGAAATCTGACTTCCGACCAGCTCATCGAATTGACCCATCGTGAGGGTTCCCCATGGTGGAATGCCGCCAAAGAAAACAACCTTTTGCAAGATTTCAAGGAGAAACGCGCAAATTGCTCAAATGTTGTTATAGACTTTGGTAAATCACTTTGTGATGACAACAGGGCTTTTTATGAAGAATGTCTTGAAGTGCGAAGGACAGCCAACATGATGCGATCTTAAAAAATAAGTATATGTTCAAACAAGGCCAGCTCCTGAAATTTACACCGTTCTCATTCAAGAATGGAGCCAATCCAAAACCAAATCTCCCAACTTCCAAAGACCATATTCCAGATACAATAAATATAGGTAGTGGTTGTATCAATGACATAGAACGCAATGTAAATGCGTATATTTTCAGTGAAGATGTCCTTGTTACAGATACGTTCTCATTTCCCCGAAAAACGTTTGTCTATGCAGAGCAAGTGGATGAATATTCTTGTGATTATTTGTCAAATATGCATTCAAATATTGTCAATCTTGGGCAGATATTCCCGGAGTTGTTTAATAGTCTCATTGATTGTCTGCGGTCCTCGTGTATGCTGAAACGCAAGTATCGTAATGTTTTATCAGCACCATAACATTCGTAAGCAGTCATTTTAGGCCGTGTTGTGTACCTTAATATATTATTCTACCTTTGACCCGAATTTCAATTCTGGACAAAATGAACATAAATGAAGAAGGCAAGCCTTTAAAAAAACATTATATTCTTTGCTAACGGTCAAAAATGACCGCTTACCATCTGCGGAAGAATTATTGAATCCACAGAGGACGCAGAGTTTCCATGCGGCAAACATGATGCGCAGCTCTCTATGAGCTCTAAATGCCTTGGCATTCACCCTCTTTCATTAGCATAAAAACTCTATATCTCTTAAACTCTGTGGTTTAAATTTACTAACGGATCTAAAATGACTGCTTGCAATTGTTAAATCAAGCGTTTAATTTTAAGCACACGAAATGATAGAGCACCGCAACGTCAATGTAAACGAAAACAGAAAAAAGCTCGCTTATTTTATGTTGAGTGCAACTTGAGTTATGAAAAGTGCTTTAAATCAGACGTGTGCTCTAAATTGAATACTTACATAATAAACATTAATTATATGAATCACGTTGTCATTATGGCTGGTGGCATAGGCTCACGCTTCTGGCCACTCAGCACACCAGAATATCCAAAGCAGTTCATTGACATCCTCGGATGCGGACGAACCCTCATACAGCTTACCGTTGACCGCTTCAGAGGCATCTGTCCAGATGCAAACTTTTGGGTTGTAACCAATGGAAAGTACGTCTCAGTCGTAAATGAGCAGATACCAAATATTCTGGCCTCCCATATCCTTGCAGAACCAGCGGCACGTAATACCGCACCGTGTGTGGCATGGGCTTGTTGGGAGATATGCAAGGAAGATGCCAATGCCAATATAGTTGTTACCCCTTCCGATGCTGTGGTAATGAATCCCATTGAATTCCAGCGAGTCATCACAAATGCCCTCAGCTTTACAGCAGACCGCAATGCTATTGTAACCATCGGCATCAAGCCAAATCGTCCGGAAACTGGTTATGGTTACGTTCTGGCATCAGATGTAGTAGAAGGAGAGATTCATAAGGTAGTAGCCTTCAAAGAGAAGCCAAACCTTGAAACTGCAAAGGCGTATCTTGATGCAGGCAACTATTTTTGGAATGCCGGTATTTTCGTCTTCCATGCCAATACAATGGTTGCTGCACTCACTAAGAACAAACCAAACATTGCAGCCGACATGGACAAGATTATAGAAACAGGCGATGTAGCAACAATATTCCCCTCTTGTGAAAAAATATCTATCGACTATGCCGTCATGGAACCTTCAGCTGCCGCCGGGATTGTATTTACCCATCCTGCAGACTTCGGATGGTCAGATCTTGGTAACTGGCAGTCGCTCCACGAGAAGCTCCAGAAAGATGAGAATAACAATGCCTCAGTAGGCAATGTTAAGTTTTTAGAGTCATCCAACAACGTTGTTCACATGGAAAATGCGAAAAGAGTAGTACTACAAGGCTTGGACGGATATATCGTGAGTGAGAAAAACGGCCATTTCCTCGTTTGCAAACGTTCTGAAGAACAAAGAATAAAAGAGTTTAGTGCAGAATAAAAAAGAAAATAGATATGTTATCAAAGGATTCAAAGATTTATGTTGCAGGTCATCGCGGCCTTGTGGGATCCGCCATATGGAAGAACCTGGAGCGGAGAGGTTACACCAACCTTGTCGGTCGAACCCATAAGGAGCTCGACCTCACTGACCAGTATGCGGTCAAGCGGTTCTTCGACGAGGAACATCCAGATGCCGTTGTGCTTGCTGCCGCATTCGTAGGCGGCATCATGGCAAACAGCCTCTATCGTGCAGACTTCATTATGATGAACATGAAGATGCAGTGCAACGTCATCTCCGAGGCCTATGCACATGGAGTTGAGAAGTTACTTTTCCTCGGCTCTACTTGCATATACCCAAAGAATGCACCACAGCCGATGAAGGAAGACTGCCTTCTGACCTCTGAACTCGAGTACACCAACGAGGAGTATGCCATCGCCAAGATAGCCGGTCTCAAGATGTGCGAGAGCTACAACCTACAGTATGGCACCAATTACATTGCAGTTATGCCAACTAATCTATATGGCCCTAACGACAACTTCCATCTCGAGAACTCCCACGTCATGCCAGCGATGATGCGAAAGGTCTATCTTGCCAAACTCATCCATGATGGCGAGTGGGATATGATTCGAAAAGATCTCTCAAACCGTCCTGTAGGTGCAAATATAAAGGAGAATGGTGAGACCGCTCGTTACGTAATTGACGGCAATAGCGACGAATAGCTCATACTCAAAGTCCTTGCTTTGTACGGCATCGAGAACAACAAGGTTACCCTCTGGGGTACAGGCAAACCGCTTCGCGAGTTCCTTTGGAGTGAGGATATGGCAGATGCTTCAGTTCATGTACTCCTCAATGTGGATTTCAAGGACATCATCGGCATCGATAAGTACTCCTCTGTTCACTATGGAGTAACAGCCGATGGCGTTGTCGATCGCAATCACTCCACTGGTCGTGGAGGTGCCATCCCGTCGATTGGCGAGATACGCAACTGTCATATCAATGTTGGCACAGGTAAGGAACTCTCCATCCGTCAACTCTCAGAACTTGTAGTAAAATCTGTTGGGTTTGAAGGAGCGGTTGAATTCGATACCACAAAACCCGATGGCACTATGCGCAAGCTCATCGATGTCTCTAAACTCCACAGTCTTGGATGGAGTCACAAGGTTGAAATCGAGGATGGAGTCAAGAAGCTCTTCGACTGGTACAAAGAGAGCCTCAATTAATAATAAGTAACGAAAAAAATACACACAAGATTATGAGTAAAAAAATTGCATTAATAACAGGCATTACAGGCCAGGACGGTTCGTACTTGGCAGAGTTTTTATTGGAAAAAGGTTATGACGTTCATGGTACCATCCGTCGCTCGTCGGTTGACTTCCGCGAGCGCATCGCACACCTCGAAGGCCTTCCACATTTCCACCTGCATTATGCCGACCTCGGTGACTCGATGAGCATCCTCGGCGTCATCGGTAAGGTGCGCCCCGATGAAATATACAACCTCGCGGCACTGAGCCACGTACAGGTCAGCTTCGACTCACCTGAGTTCACCTGCGACGTCGATGCCACTGGCGTACTGCGTGTCCTTGAAGCCGTAAGGCAACTTGGAATGAAAGACACCTGCCGCATCTATCAGGCATCAACCTCAGAGCTATATGGCAAGGTAGAGGAAGTGCCCCAGAACGAGAACACCCCGTTCCATCCCTATTCACCCTACGCCGTAGCCAAGCAATACGGCTTCTGGATAGTAAAGGAGTATCGTGAGGCATACAACATGTTCTGCTGCTCAGGCATCCTGTTCAACCATGAGTCAGAGCGCAGAGGCGAGACCTTCGTCACCCGTAAG
>JALERP010000052.1 GCA_022764085.1 Prevotella sp. | reverse complement strand
GGACGGGAACGTAGCAAAGGTAGTTGGTTGTAGCGGCGCGATGTAAGTAGCTTGCCCACCCGCCTCTTTAGCTCAGTTGGCCAGAGCACGTGATTTGTAATCTCGGGGTCGTTGGTTCGAATCCGACAAGAGGCTCAAAATAAAAATAGTTACCCAATTCACCAATCTAAAAGGGATGATTCCTCGCTGAGGTTTCATCCCTGTTTTTATTATTTTCCAATAATAAATTGATACACTGTCATTGTCAACTAATACACGACAACAAGACTGTCGGCCTTGATTCTCGCCTTAAGCCAATCTTGAAGTTTAATCTTCTCGGATGAAGAAATCCGGGCTTTGTCATCTAACGAGATGATGGCTGCCACAAAACGCTTAACTGCCGTGGTGTCGCGACTTGACTGCGCCACACGCGATATGCTGACGGTTTTTACATGAGGATAAAGCACCTTCATCTCACTGAATACCTCCTGAGTCAACATCTCGTATTTCGTATAGGAGTCAAGACGTGAGTTGAGTTCGCTTATCTCTGCCGACATGGCTACAAGTTTCTTTCGCTCATCGTCACGACTGTTGTTAATCTGCGTAAGTTTGTTGCTAAGCGAAAGAATACTGTCGGAACCTTCGCCTTGAATGATATTTAGTGTATATTTGCCCAAACCATATTGAGCCATACGCTTTTTGGCAGCTGATTTGGCAGAGTCGGAAATTTCCTTTCCCACGGCCACAATGCTCAGCACCTGACTGTCCTCATCCACACTGCTCGAAATAACCTGTGTTCCAGGTTGAGAAAGTTCAACTTTGACGAACGAGTTGACCTTGTTGTCAAAAATACTTTGCCTCACAATGCCAATGGTCATAAATGTAGCAGGAATCATTGTCACTATGGCAATTCCGGCAACAACACGCTGCGCCTTCTTAGCAAGTGCCTGATTCTTGAATTCAAGGCGGTGGAAATGCATAAGCCGTACACCAACGTAGGTGGCAAGACTGATAAAGACAGTGTTGATGAAGAAAAGATAGAAAGCCCCGAGAAAATAAAGGAAATGACCTGTGGCAAGCCCATAGCCGGCAGTACACAACGGGGGCATCAAGGCTGTGGCAATGGCAACTCCTGGGATTACATTACCCTTGCCCTTGGTGCAGAGTGCCAAAATGCCGGCAGCTCCACCGAATGTGGCTATGAGCACGTCGTAGATAGTAGGTGACGTACGTGCCAGCAGTTCCGACTGGGCTTCGCCCAACGGTGTGATAAGGAAATACACCATGGCTGTGAGTACACTGATGAGGGTAGCCACACCGAAGTTCTTAACTGCACGTCGCATCAACTCCAGGTCGTTTATACCCATGGCAAGACCCATACCGATGATAGGTCCCATCAGCGGCGAAATGAGCATCGCTCCGATTATTACCGCCGTGGAATTGACGTTCAATCCCAGCGAAGCAATGAATATCGCGAAGATAAGCACCCAAAGATTTGCCCCTCTGAAACTCACTCCACTCGTAATCTGCTTCACTATCTCATGTTCGTCCTCCATATCCTGCATGATGACGAAATGAGCCTTGATTTTGCTTAATAATCCGTCCATAAACTAATTATTTAAATTAATACTTCATACTCGATTCTTGAAATCAAAATAGATTCTTGAAATCAAAATAGGGACGGCCAAACAGCCGCCCCTAACCAACACAAAAACTAAACTAGACTTAACTAAATTCTATTTTGGGATTTTCACAAACCCCATGATAGCTTAATACGATGCAAAGTTAGCAAAAATATTAATAATCGCCAAAACTTTGCAATACATTCTTCTTAATTTATATAAAATTTAAGAATTATACCTCATTATTTAAACTTTATTTTCACGCATATGCCGCCATAACATCAATTATGCCGCCATCTTTACAGTCTTACCGTCTTTGACAGCAGATAATAATCTAAAATGGTCATTGCAGCCATTGCCTCAACGATTGGCACCGCACGTGGCAGAACGCAGGGGTCGTGGCGTCCGCGAGCGGTGAGTGTAGTGGCATTGCCGTCCTTGTCTATCGTATGTTGTTCCATAAGCAGCGTGGCAACTGGCTTGAACGCCACACGGAAGTATATGTCCTCGCCATTGCTGATTCCACCTTGTATGCCTCCACTGTTGTTGGTGGCAGTATGATAGCCCTCTGTAAAAATGTCATTCAGCTCCGAACCACGTTTGTTTATGCACGAGAATCCCGCTCCATACTCAAATCCCTTGACAGCGTTGATACCGAGCATGGCAGCTCCAAGGGCGGCATGCAACTTGCCAAACTCCGGTTCGCCGAGTCCTACGGGACATCCCTTAACCACACAGGTAATGATGCCGCCGATAGTGTCTCCCTTTCCCTTCACCTCAGCTATCAGACTTTCCATACGCGCCGCAGCCTCCATGTCAGGACAGCGCACGGCATTGGTTTCTATCTTGGCGAAGTCATGCTTGCGATAGTCAGAGTCGATGGCGATGTCTCCCACTTGCGATGTATATGCCGTCACGCTAATGCCTATCTGTCTTAGAGCCAACTTAGCAAGTGCTCCTGCCACGCATCGTGATATTGTGATACGTGCCGACGAGCGTCCGCCGCCGCGGTGATCTCGCTCGCCGTACTTCGTCGTATAGGTATAATCGGCATGAGATGGGCGGAATACGTTACGCATGTTCTCATAGTCTTGGGAATGCTGGTTGGTGTTGCGCACAACAAACCCAATGGGGCATCCTGTGGATTTGCCTTCGAACACGCCACTAAGCAGCTCCACCCTGTCAGCCTCCTTGCGGCTTGTGGTTATCGCGCTTTGCCCAGGGCGACGACGGTCAAGCTCCGCCTGAATGAAGTCGAGGTCGATGTCAATGCCGGCCGGCATCCCGTCAACCACTCCACCCACGGCCTCGCCATGACTTTCGCCGAATGAGGTAAGCGTAAATATATTACCGTAAGTATTACGCATAATTATTCTTTATAAATTGTTTTGTTATTAACTCAAGTTTCGGAAGTAATTTTGAACCACAGAGTTTAAGAGATTAAGAGTATTTATATTAGGAAAGAGACTGAATGCCAAGGCATTTAGAGATCATAGAGGGCTGCGCATGATTTCATCTGCCCGAAGGCTCTGTGT
>JALERP010000011.1 GCA_022764085.1 Prevotella sp. | reverse complement strand
GACATTCTTCAAGATTGGCGTATTCACCCTTGGTGGTGGATACGCCATGATACCTATTATAGAGTCAGAGGTAGTAGAACGTCAGAAATGGATTAGCAAGAGTGAGTTTGTTGACACGGTAGCCATAGCGCAGTCGTGTCCGGGAGTGTTTGCCATAAATCTCAGCGTGTTCATAGGCTATAAGATGCGCAAGGTGAAAGGTGCCATCTTTACAGCCCTTGGCACTGCCCTCCCCTCCTTTCTCATCATCCTTGCCATAGCGATGTTCTTCCGCCAGTTTGAGGACAACCCCGTTGTTGCTGCCATGTTCCGCGGCATTCGTCCTGCCGTAGTGGCACTCATTGCCGTGCCTACATTGAAAATGGCAAAGACCGCAAAGGTGACGTGGTCCAACTGTTGGATTCCCATAGCCTCTGCCCTGGCGATATGGGCACTCGGCGTTTCACCTATTATTATAATAATACTGGCGGGAGCGATTGGATACGGTTGGGGAAGAATTAAAAATTAAGAGTTGCTGCGCAAATTATGATTTTTATATATTTGTTCATAACATTTTTTCAGATAGGCCTTTTCGGATTCGGAGGAGGCTATGGTATGTTGTCGTTAATCCAAACCGAAGTGGTGCATAACCATCATTGGCTCACTACCGAACAATTCACTAATATCGTGGCAATTAGTCAGATGACCCCAGGACCTATCGGCATCAACTCCGCCACATATTGCGGTTATACCGCCGCTCACAATGCCGGATTCGGATATATCATGTCGATGTTTGGCAGTTTTGTAGCCACCTTTGCCCTTGTCCTTCCGTCGTTTATTCTGATGATTCTTATCAGCAAGATGTTCCTAAAGTATATGAAGACACATGCAGTGCAGTCTGTCTTCAATGGCTTGCGTCCTGCTGTCGTTGGTCTTTTGGGTGCAGCAACACTCTTGCTAATGACTCCTGAGAATTTCAGTCTGCCCACTGTCAATCCCTGGCAGTTCTTCATCAGTTGCGGTCTCTTTGCCGCCACCTTCTACGGCACTTATTTCCTAAAGATAAACCCCATCCGCATGACCATCTATGCCGCATTGGCAGGATTGGTACTATTGTATTAACAGGACAGGTTCTTAACGAATTCTCTTTACTCTATCATTGTTGTAGTACTCCATCGAGAGTACTGTAGTACTCAGTACGAAGTACTATCATAACAACAACTACCCTCCAAACACGTGATACTCCTAACACTTACCCCCTAGCGACATCGAGGAATACCGAGAAACGGCTTCCTTTGCCGAGTTCCGACTTCACCTTGATGCTGCCGCCGAGACGGCTCACTATAAGCTTACATATACTGAGTCCGAGGCCTGTGCCCTGCTTGAACTCGTCTTTCTTGAAGAAACGGCTGAACACCATTTTCCTGTCCTCTTCCGAAAGACCGATACCCGTGTCCTCCACATACAGTTCAACCTTGTTTGTATCCTCGTTCACCTTCCATCCCATTGTGATGCTTCCCTCTGGAGTGAACTTCGAGGCATTTGTGATAAAGTTTGTAATAACCTGGCGCATACGTCCCTCGTCCACATTCACTGTCACGTCATAATCGCTTGCATAGCGGAACTCCAGATGGCGCGGTATCTGCACTAGGAAAGTCTGGTAAATCTTGTCCATCATCTCCTGCACTGAATGTGGTTTAATAACAAACTCCATGTGTCCCGACTCAATTCGCGACACGTCGAGTATGTCATTCACCAGTTTGAGCAACAACTCGTTGTTGTTATGTATGGTGTCAATGAAGATTTTCTTGTCCTCATCCGTGTAGTCATTGCCGGGCATAGCAAGCAGGTCGGAGAATCCTACGATGGCATTTAGCGGAGTGCGTATCTCATGGCTCATGTTGGCAAGGAAGGACTCCTTAAGCGTAGCCTCCTCTGCCATTTTCCTTGCCTCGTTGAGTTCATATTCCCTGTCCTTAAAATCATCGATATTCATAAGCATACCAAAGGAACGTACGAATATGCCATTATCGTCCAGTTCCCCCTGCCCTCTCATCTGGTACCAGTGCAAGTCACCATTTCCACTGAAGTCAGCGACAAATTCACTCGTATTCGTTCCTCCAGCCAATATTATCCTCTCAGCTTCATAGAGCAAGTCGTGATACTCAGGTTTCACATAATCCAGAAAATCATCTATTTCAATTCTTGCCGCCTTGTCCTTTCCAAAGAAATGCCAAAAGCCCTCGCCCATAAAAATTGTTTTCCCGTCGCTCTCCCATACGAAGGTGCGGTAGTTCTGCACGGCAAGGTTATACAATGCGCTCTCATGATTTATTTTCTGCTCCGCCTCCTTCTTTAGTCTTCTGAACTTGATGTATAACACAAGGAATAAAACTAAGCCAAATATGACTAAGAATATACCTCCTGCTATAAGTGAATGATACAATCCCTCATAACGTTCATTCCATAGCATATTCACGAGTTTGTATCCCTCAGCCTCAAGAGCCTCACGGTTGTGTCCGTATTGCTTCGCCACCTTCCAATCCACATAGTAGTCTTTGTGCGAGGGGATAATCATTAGCTGTTCGGGTTTGTCGCCATTTATAATCCTCTCCACGTACTTGGCCAGTCCCTCGGCAATGTCGTCTGCCGAGGAGAAATAACCGCCTATGGTATTAAATCTGCCGAATCCCATGTAGGTGGCAGTAATCATAGGATAGGCATTGCCGAATCGTATCATGTGCAATGATGAAGGGTCATATCTCAGTTGCAGATATATGTTGTCCTTGAATTTCCTGAGCAGTCGCACAAGGTTCTGCTCCTCTCCCTTGGTCATTACTTCATCTTTTTTCCTGTTGAGCCACATTCTCCTTAGCGACAGTGGTGTTATGGAGAATCGGTCGGAGTATTTGGTAATCAGGTCGAACACACTCTCGTGCCAGTCAAGGTTGTTGATGATGCCAGATGAATCGGTGAGCTGGTTGTTTATAAGCTCACGCATCTTGTTGTCGAGGAATGTGTTGTCAAGCAGGGTGAAGGTTTGTTTTCTTCCAGCCATCTTCTCGGCAATAAGAATGTTCTTTTTCACGTCAGGTGCATCCGACAATCCGGCGACGTTAGGATATTTCTTTATCTGCTCCCAGTTGGGAAACTGCACAGCGGCAAAGATTAGAGGTATCTCGTTTATGGGCTTCACGTTGTTGCACAAGGTGGAATATGTCGCCTGGTCGCCTATGGTGACTATCATGTCCAACTTACGGTGACGGTTTACTTTTTCCACTATCTCGCCTGCCTTCTTTATTTCCTCTCCCGGAGCCCATCTCTCGCACTCGAGATAACGGAATGTCACGTCGGCATTGATGTCATGCCCGTCGAAGTGATTAAGTATGATTTGCTCATAGTCAAGAAAGTCATAACGCCTTTCCGCCTCGGAGAACATCACAAGTATATGTTTATCTGCCACTTTAGGCATCGAATGCCATATCATGGCGGCAATGACTGCCATCACTGCCACAACGCCCAACGTCCATGCTATAACCTTACCTTTCTTCATACGGTGTTATAAATATTTGAGATATACCGAGAATCGGCTGCCCTTGCCAAGCTCCGACCTCACCTTGATACTTCCACCAAGACGCACTACTATCGCCTTGCAGATGGAAAGTCCCAAACCGGTTCCCTGCTTAAATTCGTCTTTCTTATAGAAACGGCTGAACACCATGGTGCGGTCTTCTTCAGAAAGACCGATACCCGTGTCCTCGACATACAGTTCCACCTTACCCGTCTGCATGTCCTTTATCCATCCAAGCGTCACAGAGCCTTTCGGTGTGAACTTTCCCGCATTGGTGAGGAAGTTGCCTATTACTTGTCGCAGTCGGCTCTCATCCACTTCTATCAGGACATCTTCCTCGGGCTGAACGAAGTTGAATGCCAGATGTTTCGGCATCTGCACTTCAAACGTATGGTATATACGCTCCATAATGTCCCTCACCGACCATGCCTTTATTACGAAATCCATCTGTCCTGACTCAATGCGCGACACGTCGAGGATGTCATTTATGAGTTTAAGAAGGAGGTCGTTATTGGTATGTATGGTGTCAGCAAAGAGTTTCTTGTCCTCCTCGGTGAAGTCGGCATCGGGTTGCAGCAGCAAGTCGGAGAAGCCAATGATGGCATTGAGCGGAGTGCGTATCTCGTGGCTCATATTGGCGAGGAACGACTCCTTCAGCGTAGCCTCCTCAGCCAGTTTGCGTGCCTCTTCCATCTCCTTTTCCCTCTGTTTGAATCCATCTATGTTTATGAGCATACCGTAAGACTTGACAAAGTTGCCATGCTCGTCAAGTATTCCCTTTCCTCGTATCTGATACCAGTGCCACTCGCCATTGCCAAAGAAATCCGCCTTCACATCGTTGGCAAATGTCTCCCCTTTGTTCACATGGTCAAGTCCGTCAATATAGATATCCCTGCTGTCGGGATGGAGCATAGCCATAAAGTCGCCCAAAGTGATAATCTTAGGTTCATGTCCGTAGTGCTGCCAAAAGGCATCGCTGAGGTAAATACTCTGCCCTGCCCTCTCCCAAGCGAATGTCCGACTGTCCTGCACGGCAATATTATACAATGAGTTCTCGCGCTCCAACTGAGCCATCACCTTGACCTTCTGTTTCTTCTCCCGAATGAAGAGGCGCAACAAGATGACGATGACTACAAGCATCACAATCGTGCCTGAATACATAATCAGGGATGAGAGCATTGGGAATCTATCTACCAAAGGCATTCTTATCACGTGATACCCCCCGGGCAGCTTGTCGGGGTCGAACTTATATCTCTTAGCCACCTGCCAGTCGAGGTAGTATTCCTTCTTCGTAGGTCTTATCCTTATGTCCTTGGGTTTTGCGCCCGCGAGTATCTTTGCCGCACAATCAGCCATGTCGGCTGCGATATTGTTTACAGATGCGAAGTAACCTCCGATATATGGAGTGCCGGGATCGGTGAATCCCATTGCCGTTGCCGTTAGCATTGGCCAATAATTTGTTGCCTGGATAATCTGCACTGGTGTGGGGTCATACTTCGACTGTATATATATAAGGTCTTTGAACATCCTTGTAACCCTGCGGAAGTTATCACCGTCATTAGGGTCGAGAGGGTCGGTCTTCTTACAGTTGAGATAGAGGTATCTGAGCGAAAGCACCGTCATTGAGTACTGGTCGCTGTGATCGGTGAGCAGTTCCATCACGCTGTAGTCCCAGTTGAGGTTGTTGATTACATACTTAGCCTTGTCCAGTTGGTTGTCAATATTTTCTTTCACTTTCCTGTCGAGGAATGCCCTGTTGAGCATCACGAAAGTCATCCTCTTGCCCGTCAATGTGTATGCTGCCTCGATGTTCTTCACGATGTCTATGGGGTCGCTCACGCCCGTCACATTCTCATGGCACGACAGTTGGTCCCAATTAGGAAACTGCACACCTCCGAACACCACCGGCAGTGTGTGCATCATTGGGGTATCGGTGGAAAGAGTGGAATAAGTGGCCTGGTCGCCATAGAGCAGAATCATAGCAAGCGGTTTCTTTGCGTTTGCCCTATCTACTATCTTACGTGCCTCCTCTATCTCGCGGTTAGCCTCCCAATGCCCACAGTTCAGATATTCGAAGGTGATATCGGCATCCACGCCCTTGTTCTTCAGTGCCTTGGCTATAATATCCTCACAGTCGGCAAACTGGTATGCCAGCTTGTTTTCAGAGAACATCACAAGAATGTGCGGCTTGTCATTTTCATCCTCACTGTCTGAGCAGAAAGTTCCGGGATAAACCATTTCTGTTATGACAACGCCGCATATCACCACGATGAGCATAGCCACCGCAGCAAACAACCAACCTATATACGACTTCTTCATAACTTTTTATCTATTATATATGAACACAGAGACACTGAGGCACAGAGTTTATATTACTAAGTTTTTCCGAAGATACAGAGTCTTTTTTATACTCTGTGACTCTGTTTCCCTGATTTATAATTCCTAATTTCTAATTCCTAATTCCTAACCCCTAATTTCTACTTCAAGTAAACCGAGAACCTCGTTCCCTCCCCAAGCTTCGACTTTACCATGATGTTGCCATCAAGTCGTATGGCTACTGCCTTGCATATAGAGAGACCGAGCCCAGTGCCCTGCTGGAACTTGTCTTTCTTGTAGAATCTGCTGAACACCATCTTCGCGTCTTCGTCAGACAGTCCGCAACCGGTATCCTCAACGAATATCTCAACTTTGTATTTACCCGTGGCACGCTGCCATCCCACAATGATTGAACCTTCATTGGTATATTTCACCGCATTGGATATGAGATTGTTGAAGATGATGTCAAGACGATTCTCATCCACATCCACATTCTCATCGCTTCCGTCCTCTGGCATCGACAGACGGAACTCGAGATTATCGGGCACTGTACTATTATATTTATTGTACGCGCGAGAGAGTATTGCCCTCGCACTGTATGTCTTTATTACGAACTTCATCTCTCCCGACTCCACACACGACAGGTCAACGATGTCGTTGATAAGCTTCAACAGCAAGTCGTTGTTGGTGAGGATGGCATCAATAAACATTGCCTTTTCCTCAGGAGCATAGTCGCCGTCGGGCATTGCCAATAGTTGCGAGAATCCCACTATGGCGTTGAGCGGGGTGCGTATCTCGTGGCTCATGTTAGCCAAGAACGACTCCTTCAGTGTGGCCTCCTCTGCAAGACGGCGTGCCTCGTCGAGCTGGAACTCCTTCAGCTTATAGTCGTCAACCTTAAGCAACATACCGTATGAGCGCACGTATTTTCCATTTTTGTCAAACACGCCCTTGCCGCGTATCTGATACCAGTGCCACTCACCGTTGCGATAGAAGTCGGCTTTCACCTCTCCCGAAAAAGAGTCACCTTGGTTCACCATTTCCACTCCATTCAGGTACTCCTTGCGATAGTCGGGATGTATCATACCCACAAACTCCTCTACGTCGCATACGTGTGGCTGTTGCTTATAGTGATGCCAGAATGTGTCGCTCAGATAGATATACTCACCGCATCTCTCCCATGCAAAGGTATGACTGTTTTCCACTGCCATATTATATAACAGATTTTCCCTTTCCACTTGCTTGAGAGCGTTGTGTTTAAGTCTCCTTTCCTTAATTACTATCCTCAACAGGACAATAATTACAATGACGGCAATGATACCCGAGCCATAGTTGATAAAAAGGTATAGTTTGGGGTGACGGTCTTTAAACGGCATATTGAGTATTGTGAAGTCCTCGGGCAGGTTGTCCTTGGTATAGCCATGCTTTTTGGCCACCTGCCAGTCCATCCAATACTTTTTATTGTGGATTCTTACCGGTATGTCGGTAGTCTTTTTCCCGTTGAATATCTCTGCTGCCACTCCAGCCATGTCGTTGGCTATAGTCTCCGCTCCGGCAAAGTATCCGGCAATAAACCGGCTTTCAGGAGCTCCGAAGTCAAGCCATGTGGCAGTGAGCATGGGTTTTGTGCTGCTCATGTTCACCATCATCTGCGACTCGGTGTCGTATTTCATCTGCACGTATGTCATCTTGGTGAATCGGCTCATGGCGAGCATGAGGTTCTCGTTGCCAAGCGAGTCCTGCTTGGTGTCCATGTGAGTGTTCTGCTGCAGGTTATACAGCGAGAAGGGAGTGATGGAGTACATCTCGGGCGGCAGGTTGAATATCTCAAAAAGGGTGCGTTCCCATCCGATGTTGTCGATAATATCGGTCCTGCCTGCTATCTGCTCCTTAATCCTCTTCTTGCACATCTTGTCGAGATAGTGTGACGAGAGCAGTGTATTTACTGCATGAATACCGCAGATCCGGCCTGCGAGATAAATGTTTTCCACTATATTCGTACTGTCCTTGTATCCCACAAGATTGGGATTTTTCCTGAGCATACCCTCGTTGGGGAATGCAACCGCACCGAACACCACAGGCACTGTACGTATCATGGAGTCCCGGGTCGTCATCACCGAGTAGGTCACCTCGTCACCGATAGTCATCACCATATCCGGGAATCCGTTACTGCCTGCCTTGCTGAGTATGCGTCGTGCCTCATCCACCTCCTCGTTATGACTCCATTTCTCGCAGTCGAGATAGAAGTAGGAAAGATGGGCATTGATGTGTTTCTTCTTCAATGCCTTTTCGAGTGACTCCCTGAAATCCCCATAGCAATGCACTCGCTCATGTTGTGAGAATATCACCACAATTTTCTTGCTGTTGTTGTCTTGACAAGCATAAACGCCGAAAGCCATGGCCACTAAGGCCACGGCTAACGCTATCAGATATATGAGTTTCCGAGTCAATCGAATCATTCCCAATTCCCAATTCCTAATTCCTAATTCCTAATTCCTAATTCCTAATTAAAAATGTACTTCACCCCAATCTGCATTCTCCAGCAGTTGTTGGTGTTGCGGAGCACGTCGAACGTATGGTCAACGAGCTTTGTCACACCCTCTGCATCCTTGTAGCTTGCAAGCTTGTAGATGGGCTGGTTGTTTGCATCCACACGGTTCTTGGCATCTACCACAAGCGGTTTCATTGCCGCACTGGTGGCACTCTTCTGCAGTCCCCACTTGCTACTGATGAAGTTGCCGAAGTTGAGGATATCGAAGTTGAGCTGGATACGGTTCACCTGCTTGCCCACCTTCACTTTCATCTCTTGAGTGAATCTCACATCGAAGCGGTTGTACCATGGGTTGAAAGCCCCGAATGCCTGAGTATATTCACCCTTGTGCTTGCTCAGATAGGGATCCTGGTTGATGAAGTTCCAGAAGGCTTCTTTCTGTTCATCCACGGTGAAGGTGACTTTGTTGGAGGTGTATTCCATGAAGTTCATCTCGTCCTTCGACTTGGGGATGTAGATGAGGTCGTTCGACATACCGTCGTTGTTGAGGTCGCCGTTGTATGTCACGCTGTACGAACCGTTCTTCTGTCCTGAGTAGAACACTGCTATGCGTGTTGACATAATGTCGTTACAATAGCTCACCTTATATGCCGCCGAGGCGATGAGGCGGTAAGGTGTGTAGATATATCGTGCGTTCTGAGTCTCCTGGATATTTATACCATTGACTGTGGGCAGGTTGGTCATGGCGTTCTCCACCTGGTTGCTCTGCAGACTGTTCATGGTCTTCGATGCCGTCCATGTGTATGCCATCATGAGGTCGAGGTTCTTCACCGGGGTCATCTTCACCTGTGCCATGATATTGGCGGTGTAACCCTTGTTGGTGTTGGTCATCTCGTAGGCATATCCGTTGTCGCCGTGTATGCGCTTCTCCACGTTGCCCGGGTAGAAGTAGCGGTTGTCGGGTCCTGCGAATCTCTGTGCCGTAGCCTTGTCCATGTCGATGTTGGCATCGTATGCGGTGATGGCGTTAATGTCCTTGGCGTATGTTCCCTCGATGGTGAAGAGGTTGTCGAATCCCAAGGGTGCCTTCCAGTCAAGTGCAAGGGTAGTCTTCCACACCTGCGGCATCTTGAAGTTCTTATCTACGGTGATGAGGTTGCTCACTGCGCCCGGCTGTGTCGGGAAGAGCTTTTTCTGGTCGTCGGGCAGAGTGGGCACCACCTCCTTGAGCACCTGCTGCGGTGTGCGCACGCCGCCGGCGAGGTATTGCAGCAGCGGGTTGGCGGCATTGGTGATCTGCACTGATGTCTGGAGCATACCCGAACCTTCCTGCATCTTACTGAAGAAGATGAGCGGGAATCGGCCGGTGAAGATACCCGTACCTCCGCGGAATCTCAGTGAACCATCCTTGGTCACGTCGTAGTTGAATCCCACTCGCGGCGAAAAGAGCATCACGTTGCCTGGCCACTCGCCTGTATTGAGTTTCTTGCCGTTGAATTCGAGATTGGCAACCGACGGGTTCTCATACCTGTGGTTGGTGTACATCGGCATGTCCATACGCACACCCATCAACAGACGCAGACGGTCGCTCACCTGCCACTCGTCCTGGAGATATGCCGACAGGCGGTTGTATGTCACATCCGAGAGGGCACGTTCCTCACCTGTCAGCGACCAGCACATTGCGAATGCCACGGGTGCTTTCTTCTGGAGGAAGTCGTCGTAGGAAGCATAGCAATAATAGCCTGCTCCGTATTTCATATAACAGTTGCTTGCCTTGGTGGATTCAAATCCGGCTCCCAAGGTAAGGAAGTGGTTGCCAAGCGAGATGTTCATGTTATCCACCACGTTCCAGCTCTTCTCGTTGATACCGTTGAGCCATGCGTGAGGGTCGTAGCCGGCCGACATATAGGCGTGGTTCTTGCCGTCGCCGTCGTAGGGTTTCATTATTTCTATACATGGGAAGGCTGCATCGCACTCGCGGTTGTTGGCATCGTTGAATGTGAACGATGCGCGCAGTGTGTTGCTAATGTTATTGCCGAAGCGGCTGTTCAGCTCGCCTGTAAGCGAATACACATTATCCACCTTCTTCCAGTTGCTGCCGTCAAACACCATCGAGTAGATGCTCACACGACCGTCGCCCATACCCATACCAGGGCTTGAATAGGAATTGTCCTTCTTGCCGTTGGTCTGGTTGTAGCGTAATGTAAACTTATGGTTGTTGGAAATGTTCCAGTCGATGCGGGTCATCAGTCGGAAGAACTTGTTGTCGCCGGTGAAGTCGTTATACGAACCGGGATTCCAGCCGTACATCGACTGAAGGTCGGAGGCAAACTGCTTCATGTCCGACTCTGTCACACGCGAGATAAGGTTCTTGCCGTCTTCAACTCCGTCTTTCGACGCCTGCCACTGATGCAACTGAAGCGGGGTGTTCTCAAGTTCGGCACTTACGAAGAAGAAGAGTTTGTCCTTGATGATTGGACCGCCGAGTGTCAATCCGTAGATAGTGCGCTTGATGTCGCCGCGTGGTGATGAGAGTTCCTCTCCATCTACCCTGTTTCCTCTAAGGCTCTCATCCTTATAGAAGTGGTATGCCGACCCGCGGAAGGTGTTTGTTCCCTTCTTTGTCACGGCGTTGATGGTGGCACCCATGAAGTTGCTGTTCTTCACGTCGAAGGCGGAGTTGACTATCTGGATATCCTCCAGTGCCTCAAGAGCGAAGGGAGTGCCTGCTCCAGGCATCTTCTCACGGTCGAGACCCATGTTGGCGTTGAAGTTGGCACCATCCACACTGTAGTTGTTCATACCGCCGTCACGTCCGCCGAACGAACCACTACCAATATAATAAGGTGACATGGCAAGAATGTCCTGTAGCGAGCGGTCAATAGTCGCCTTGTTGTCGATGTCCTCCGAAGAGATATTCTCCGACGATCCTGTCTTGCGCAATGCCGCTGCCTGACCTTTCACTATCACTTCCTGCAACTCATTGCCGGCGGTCAAGTTAACGTCACACGAATATACTTCGCCAAGACTGATGCGCTTGATGTCGATAACGCTCTTCTTGTGACCTACATAGCTCACTTCCAAGCGATAGGGACCACCAGGTGTCAGTCCAGTAATACGAAACTGTCCTTTCTGGTTGGAAATGGCGGAATAGGTTACACCTGATTCCACCTCTGTAACTTTCACTACGGCACCCGGCAGTATGTCATCGCTATCGGATGTTACACCAGTGATTGTCGATGTGGTGTTTTGTGCAATGGCAAACACCGAGAAAACCATCAATAGACACAGCATCACTGCTGTTCTTTTCATCGTTCTAATTCTCATTCAACACTTTTTATTGTTAATAACACTTATAATTTTAATAAACTTGCCATGAGCCATGACTGGACTTCACGTCTTCTCTGTTTGGTTTTTATTTATGCACTTCCTTAGATTATTATATATTGGGTATATTCTGAAGATACACTTATATAAATAGTGCAATTATATACAGATGTTACGTCGCGATTGTTTTTTTGCAAAGGTACATATTTTTTTCGAATTCAACATTGCCCCCCCCCGATGAATTAGTTAAAAATAACTAAATACATTCATTTACTCCTAAAAAATCTGCATTTTCAAACATTCTGACGGAATAATAGAACACATACAGACTATATATTGTGTGTCCATATTGAATATTTTTTCTCCATACGCTTGCATTACTCAGAATAAATTTGTACTTTTGCATTCTCAATTCACAATAATATATAATATAGAAGAATGTACGTAAAGGCAAAGGATATTATATCCACACTGCTCTCTATGGGCGACGAGTGTCAGAGGGAAAACCTTATGAGGTTCTTCAAGACCGGTAAGGGACAATACGGCGAAGGCGACAGGTTTATCGGCATAAAGGTGCCTGACACTCGCTTAGTAGTTAAGGAAGCAAGACTGAAAGTGCCCCTCGATGAAATTGAGATTCTGCTCAATTCTGAATGGCACGAGGTGAGACTATGCGGATTTCTGCTTCTCGTGGAGGAAATGAAGGCTGCATTGCCAAAGGCGCGCCAGGTGCCTACGGTGAATGCCGAACGCCGAGAGGAGATAGCAAAGTTCTATCTGAAACATGCACGAAGGGCCAACAACTGGGACCTCGTGGACATGTCGTGCCCGAAGATTCTCGGTAAATGGCTGCTATATCCACAAGCCGACGGCAACATGCCCGACCGCAATATCCTCTACAGCCTTGCCGCAAGCACCAACCTATGGGAGCAGCGCATAGCCATAGTGACATGCTGGATGCTCATCCGCTCCGACCAATACGACGATGCCATCAGTCTCGCCACTATCCTCCTGCCCCATACCCACGATCTCATACACAAGGCTGTGGGATGGATGCTGCGCGAAGTGGGCAAGCGAGATATGCCGACACTCGAAGCTTATCTCTCTAATCATGCCCACGAGATGCACCGCACTACCCTGCGCTATGCCATAGAGAAAATGAACGAGGACAAAAGAAGGTATTATATGCAATGAATAAGATTTTCGACTGTTTTAAGGAGGCTTTGCCTACCTCATGGAAAAGCACTAAGTGGCTGCTTAAACTGATGATTCCCATATCCTTGTCGGTCACTATCATGCAGCATTTCGGAGTGCTCGCATGGATTGCCACATGGATAAACCCGCTGTTCGTGCACTTCGGATTGCCGGGTGAGTCGGCTGTAGCTTTCATCTCGGGTGCCACCGCAGGCACATACGCAGGAATTGCAGCAATGATGTCAATACCGCTGACTATGAAACAGGCTTCGATATTGGCACTGATGATTGCCTTATGCCATGCCTTGCCAATGGAATGTGCCGTCAACAAAAAAACGGGGTCATCGTTTTGGGAAATGGGTGCTATACGCATTGTCATGGCTCTCGTCTGTGCCCTCATTCTCAATATCATATTGCCGGATATGCCGAATAGATATATCTATATGGGAGCAGAGGCTGACAGCAGTTTCACAGAAGTGATGAAGACATGGGGAATATCCCAGGTAAAGATGTCTCTTATGGTGGCTTTTATCATATACTCGCTTATGGTAGTACAACGTATGCTCGAAGCTTATCGCCTGCTCGACCCTCTATCGCGCTTGCTCTCACCGCTGATGGCTGTATTTGGATTGCCAAAGCATGCCTCATACATGTGGCTCGTAGGCAATGTGCTTGGCATCAGCTATGGCTCTGCGGTAATGCTCGAACTTGAAGAGAAAGGATTAGTGACACGCGAGGAAGCGAACGATGTCAACTATCATCTCATCATGAACCACTCCATGCTCGAAGACACTATCGTATTCGCAGCTACAGGCATCTCCGCACTGCTTCTGATAACCACACGACTTGGCTTCGCCCTCATTTTGGTATGGGGAAGGAGATTTGCAAGCATTGTTATTAAAAAAGGTTAAGCACAATTAAAATTCCTCTGAATCATTTGATAAATTAAGGTATGGGGAGCTATTTGCTCGCTATATATCTTTGCCGTATTGATTTGCGGGTATTTCTTTATCGTTCATCACACCACCACATGGATGCTGTTCTTTTTCTTAGGGTTATTATCCACCGGCATCGGGTGTTGTGTCACGGGGTTTGTACTAAAGGAGCGATGCATTGTTATAGGAGGTATGACGGGTGCCATCTTTGATTTGAAAAAGCAAAGTCATGACTGAACTGGATCCTCTGCTTCATAGCCAGTTGCGACTTGCAATTATGTCCATACTGCTTACAGCCGAAGAGGCTGACTTTGTCTATCTGAAGGAGAAAACGCAATCCACCGCCGGCAACCTGAGTGTGCAACTCGATAAGTTGGCGGCGGCGGGATACATAACCAAGAAGACTGACAACAACGGACTCAAACCTCGCACCATCTGCACTATGACAGATTCAGGTCGCAAAGCCATGCAGCGATATGTAGATGCCCTGAAGACCTATTTCACAGGATTATGAAAGTATCAAGACTAATTCAGACGCTTGCGAAACTCGGTGGGAGTAAGGCCTGTCTTTTGACGGAAGAGGCGGGCGAAATGATTGGGATAGGTAAAACCAAGAAGCGATGCAATGTCATTTACGGATAATGTGACAACAGGGTGAAGGCTGCTGTGAAGGATGTGTTTGACACCGATAACGTACTACCGGCACATCAAGGACGTGCATGCGAGAACATCCTTGCCGAGGCATACGTAAAACCAGGAATGGTGGCACTTATGAACTTCCACTTCACCACCACCAAGGCTCATATCACACGCGTGGGAGGATCTGTTGAAGAACTTGTTGATGCAAAGGGGCTCCTGCCCCAAAGCGATGACCCGTTCAAGGGCAACTTCAATCTTGCCAACCTGCGAAGCCGCATAGAGGAAATAGGACCTGACAAGGTGGCTTTCGTGCGGGTTGAATCTGGCACCAACCTCATTGGCGGTCAACCTGTATCATTGGAAAAAATGCTTGCCGTCACTGACATCTGTCATGACATGGGAGTGAAGTCGGTGCTTGACGCATCACTGCTGCAGGACAATGTCTATTTCATGAAAACGCGCGAAGCAAGATGCAAATTCATGGACACCAAGGACATCTATCATCTCCTTGCCGACCATTTCGACATTATTTATTTCTCTGCACGCAAACTCGGCTTTGCCAAGGGTGGTATCATCACATCAAAGGATCCAAAATACACCAAGGATCTGATGGAGTTCATTCCGCTATATGAGGAATTCCTCACTTACGGCGGTATCGACGTGCGCACTATGGAGGCTATGGCACAAGGACTGTATGAGTCGCTCGACATGGAATACATCAGCCAGGGGCCGGAGTTCATCAACTATCTCGCAAAAGAACTTACCGACTATGGCGTACCGGTAATTCTTACTGCTGGTGGTCTTGGATGCCATCTCGACGCTGGCGCCTTCTGTCCCGATGTGCCACATAACCAGTATCCAGCAGGTGCTGTCGGTGCTGCACTATACATTGCCGGTGGCATCCGAGGTATGGAGAGAGGCACTCTATCGGAGCAGCGCAACCCCGACGGAAGCGAGCCTTATGCCGAACTTGAGCTTCAGCGCCTTGCGGTTCCACGTCGCGTATATACTCTCTCGCAACTCAAATATGTTGCCGACCGTGTGAAATGGCTATGGGACAACCGTACGCTCATCGGTGGATTGCAGTGGGTGGAAGAACCATCTGTACTGCGTTTCTTCTTCGGCCGTCTAAAGGAAATTGGATATTGGCAGGAGAAACTTGCAGAGAAGTTCCGGACCGATTTCGGAGAAAGCCTGTAATATAAAATAACATTTCTATTCCAAAGTTACCTCCTGTTTCACCTGCCTTGAGCTTGGCTGGTGGAACAGGAGGTAATATTGGAGACGTATATTATGTCTGGTCATATCTACATTATCGATAGAGTGAACGAGGATAAGTCTGAGAACGAGCATCTTGGCAACGTGACAGCAGGAAAGCAGCTATGCGACAGGGCCTACTGAATATTATCCAATTTTGTCGTCACTTCACTGCATTATACAATATGAAGATACCCGAAAAACTACCACCCCCAACACCTCCCCAAGCCCCTCCAGTCCCCCAAAAGCCCCCCCAAAAGCCCCCAAAAAAGCCACCGTTCTCGACAGTTTTGCTGTCGAGCCTCCACCGCCTCTCTCTCCATGCTTCCCCACCCCCCAAAATAATGATTTTGAGGTATGAGGCTAATGCGTCATGATTATTTTCTATATCATAAAAGAAAAACTGCGATATAGTGTAGAAGAGCACTATATCGCAGATGTATATTTCTAAATGATTCTTATTACTTATAGATTTATCTTGAATCCGGCATTCACCTTCACACCGTAGTATTCCACCTGCATTGTGCGGTCATTGTTGCCCTGATAGTAGCGCAGGGGCTGGTTGAGCAGGTTGTTTGCCTCGGCAAAGATTGTGAACTTGGTATTCTTGCCCCATGTGTATGAAGCGTTGAGGTCAAGGTAGTTCACCTTGTCGTAGTAGCGGTCGAGCTCACGGCTTCCTGTATTCATCTGGTCGATGAATGATGAAGCGAAGTTGTAAGACAGACGGATGTTGATACCGTTCTTCTCAAAGTAGAGAGAGGCGTTGGCTGTATGCTCAGGAGAACCGGCCATCTTCACATCGTCACCATCCTCAATACCAAGACGCGAGTTGTAGTTACGAGTGGTAGAGTGAGTGTAGGTGTAGTTGCCGTAGAAACCGAGGCAACGGAGAGCAGGAGTGACGAAACCGAAGTCGCGCTGATAAGCTGCCTCAACTCCATATACACGAGCGTCGTAGGCATTCATGTTCTGTGTCACCTCGAAGGTGTCATCATTACCGCTCAGTCCGAGTTCTGCACCTGTGTAATATCCGAGTGTCTCGATGTTGACGTTCTTGACATCCTTATAGAAGAGACCGAGACTTACCATACCGATGCTCTTGAAGTAGTGGTCGATAGAGAGGTCGAGGTTCCAAGATGTGGTGGGCTTGATGTTCGGGTCACCGATGGTAGCCTCCTGGTCGGCGAGGTTGAAACTCTTGTTAGCCACGAGAGCTGAGTACTTGGGGCGTGAGAGTGTCTTTGTGACAGAAGCTCTGATACTTCCGTCCTCGCTGGTCTTGTATTTCAGCAAGAGGCTTGGAAGGAGGTTGGTATAGTCGTTCTTATACTCGCCAGTTGGTTTGAGTGACTCGTTCTCCTCCTCATCCATGATATAGTTCACACCGCTTGTCTTGAGACGGGTGTTCTCGATTCTCAATCCGAGTGTTGCATCAAGGCGATTGCCCAGTTTCTGGTCGAAACGGATATAGCCTGCATGTATCTGCTCTGTGGCCTTAAAGTTTCCGGCCTCTTCCTCATATACTTCAACACCATCAGCCTTGTCGAAGTTGACCTTTCCCATATAATCCTTGCTTAAAAACTGTGTTCCTATAGGATACTGGCTACCTGGCATAAATCCGTCGCGCACTTCGCTCACAAGATTGTCTTTCCAATCTGGGATATACTTGTCAGCGGCATCTGAATAGTCGTAGTATTCAGTGTTGCGCTCCTTCTTCTTGACAGTGTATTTGTATCCGAACTTAAGTGTGTTGCCATAAAGGCCCTTAGAAATGGGGAGAGTGAAGTTGATACGCTCCTTGAACTCATTCTCCTTGATAGCCTGATCTGAATTGGTGAATTCGTCTATCTTCCACTTTGCTGCATTGAATGCGGGGATTGGGAGAGTGGAGTAAGGCTGCTCCAAACCTACGTCCTTGAATGAATCGCCGAAGTTGAGTTCATCACTGCCCTTGAGTTTCAATCCGATATAGCGCTCATTGGGACGGTCCTCTGTAGCACGGGAGTAGCTCGAAGCCCAGTCCATCTTGAGATTACCGAAGTTATGCTCACCGTCGAGTGTGAAGTCCATTGTCTGCTGTCTCTCAAGACGTGCTCTCTTATTGTCGTCAGAACCGGCTTTTGTCTGGATAACCACACTCTGGTCGCCTGCATCAGAGTTGAGTTTCTTATAGCTGATACGATAGCGGTTCTCCCAGTCATTACGGCGGTTGTATATTCCCTTGAAAGATATTTTGTGCAATGGGTTGAACTGGTAGTCGAGTGCGAGAGAATAGCTCTGGCGCTCACGGGTTACATAATACTGACGCACCTGAGCCTCTTTCAACTGCACTTCGCCCTTCTTCTCCACATATTCGAACTCGGTATTGTCCGAACCGCCTGGAGCATACTGATATGAGGCACTTGCCATGATACCAAGCTTGTTGTCGAAGAAGCGGTCGCCCCATGTTCCACCGATATTCCACTGTGGTTTACCCGAAATCCATGTATATCCTGTTGAACCTGTAAAATTGAGTACACGACGGAAAGGAGTGTTCTTTGTCACAAGGTTGATTGCACCGCCAATGGCATCACCATCCATATCTGATGTCACAACCTTCGACACCTCGATAGTCTGCACCATATCTGCAGGAATAAGGTCGAGCTGAACATTACGTGTATCACCCTCGGCAGAAGGCAAACGGTTGCCGTTTACTGTAACTGAGGTAAGGTCGGCACTTGTTCCGCGCACCTGTCCGAAACGGGCCTCACCCTGGTCATACTGTACGTTGATACCATTGATACGCTTCAGGGCATCACCAATGTTTGAGTCGGGAAACTTGCCCACCTGGTCGGCACTAACCACGTTGGTTACACCCATAGAACTCTTCTGCATCTGCAGTGCACGTCTCTGTCCTGAGAATGCGCCCTTCACATTCACCTCAGCGAGTTCCACACCTTCATTCATCACGATATCCTCAAAAATCAATTTTTTGTCGTTTGTGATTGTCACCTTTTTATATATGGGATTATATCCCACGTATGACACTTTCAGAGTATAAGTGCCAGGCTTGAGATTTGGCAACTTGTAAAATCCGTTAATGTCTGCTGCAACGCCTGTATGCAGGCTTTCAATCTGGACAGTAGCACCAGGCAGGGTGTGGTTTTCTGCATCAGTCACCTGTCCGCTCACAATACCAAAACTGGTCTCTTCCGTTGCCTCCATTGCCCATGCGGCAGAGGCAGTAGCAATTGCCACTACTGTAGTGGCGAATACTCTTTTTACCGTTTTCATTCTTCCTTTAAAAATTTGTGTTATTTTCCGGGTGCAAAGGTACTGCTATGGAATTGCAATAGCATTACAAGCATTTTAAGGCGTTAATACTTTTCTGTTACAAACATGTTTCCATGCTGATGAAAACGGATATTTTTATTACAAGGACGTTATTTCATTAAAAATAATGAAATTCACCTATTTATACTTATTTAATAATTTTGTTTTAATCTTCATTGATTAATTTGTAAATAATACGTATCTTTGCTGCCAGAATAATGATATATTCCTGAATATATAACTAAAAAGAAAGGTTATTAAGTATGAGAAAGTTATTTTTAATTATTGCAATTGCCATTTGTATGGGGGCAATTACAGCCAAAGGTAAGGATAGGTTGGAGAAAACCGTTCAAGTAACTCAATTTGACAAAGTGTCGCTAACAGCAGGATTTGTTGTCAAATATACCCAAGGTTTGAATCACGAATGCACCATCTTCGCTTCGCCAAAGGACATGGAACATGTGAAGGCCGAAGTGAAAAATAACCAGTTATACCTCTCTGTCATTATCGACAAGAAAAAGATGAAGAAAATGAAATATAGCACAAGCATCCTGTCGGAAGATGTTATCGTCTATGTAACATCACCTGAGCTGGTCAAGGCAAGCTGCGTGGGTAGCGGCGAATTTATCGCTACCACAGACATAAAATCCGAAGATGTGAAGTTTGACATTAGTGGAACGGGAGAAATTAAGTTGAAAAAAGTCACTGCTGACAATATGACATTGAACATTGCAGGGGCTGGAGACATCAAGATCGACAATGTTGATGCCGTTTGTCAGAAAACTGTATTGTCGGTTGCCGGTGCGGGCGAAATAAGTGCATCATTTTCAGATTGCGATGAACTGAAATGCAGCATTGCCGGCGCGGGCGAGATAGAATTAAAAGGCAAGGTAGCCAACTACAGTGAGTCGATTGCTGGTGCGGGCAAGATAAAAAAGGATGGACTTAAGATAACAGGGAAAAGCAAATAATCAACCTGTACCGCATAAGGAAATATACGACAATAGTATTTATCCACTAAGAAACAATGACAGATAGCAAGAAAAGGCTTGAAACACTGCATTCCATGAAGCGCAGAACGCCTTGGCACGACTACCACCGGCAAGGCACTTATATGCTCACACTTGCTGTGAATGAACGCATGCCATTATTTGGCGAATTAAAAGGCAATCCCGACCTATCTACAGAGTCAAAAGATAGACCGTATATTGAATTCTCTATTTTGGGCAAGTGTATCCTTAATGAGGAGATACAAAAGATTCATCTGTATTACCCTATGGTTGAAGTATGGAAGGTATGTATTATGCCCGATCATATCCATATTATCGTGAGAGTAAACGAGGACATGCCCGAGGACAAGCACCTTGGCAAGGTAATAGCCGGATTCAAGGCTGGATGCAACAGAGCATACTGGAGATTGTTCAACATCAACGAAACTCCAAGAAAAGGACTTTTCGAATCTGGATACAACGACAAGATTCTTATTCACGACAATCAACTTGACAATTGGAAGGCATACCTTGACGACAATCCACGACGCCTTTATATAAAACGCAACAATCCTCAGTTTTTCACAGTGCTCCACAATATGGAGGTAGCTGGACGAAACTGCCAAATCATAGGAAACCGATTTCTGCTCGACATCCCCGACAAGATGGCGGTAATCGTACATCACAGCTATACTGACGAAGACAATGCTCGACTTCGTGAAGAGTGGTTGGCATGTGGCGAACGAGGCGGTGTGCTCGTCAGCGCAGCCATTGCGCCAAAGGAGAGGGAAGTGCTCCGCGAGGCCATGAACCGCGGCCATCGTATTATCCTCCTGCGCGAAAATGGTTTTCCAAAATTATACAAACCATCCGGCGAGAGTTTCAACGCCTGTTCCGCTGGCTTGCTCCTCCAAGTCAGCCCCTGGCCTTTCCACATGGAAAAGCGGGTCATCACCCGCTCCCAATGTCTCGAGCTCAACTCCATGGCAGAGCAAATTTCAAAGTCCCAATAGCCCCTCCCGTCTCCCGTCCCGCCCAGTCCCTCCGCCCAGCCACCGTTCTCGACAGTTTTGCTGTCGAGCCTCCTCTTATCCCCCCAGATTATTGATTGTTCATCCCTGAGATGACGAAGGAGACATGATATCCAGGCTGGGGAACGGGAGCGAGATAGAGGTCGCAACCTTGCATCATCAGAACCTGGCGGGAGAGAGGAAGACCAATACCCGAGCCATGGCGCTTTGTGGTGTAGAAGGGAACGAAGAGATCTCGGTGATGATCAGGGGGGATCGGGGCACCATCATTGCTGATGTAGAGACGTCGGTTAAGCCATCTGGCAGAGATGTTCTTGGCGTCAGCCTCGGCGGCATTCTTCACTATGTTTATTATTGCCTGACGAAGGAGGTTGGGGTCGATGGTTATTGTAAGAGATTCGGGGATGTCGATATGCCATTGTATGGAGGGATACATACAAGTGAGGCCTGAGATGAAATCAAGGAGATTGAGCTCCACAGGGGCGGGCTTTTGTATCTGCGTCATCTTGCGATAACTATCCACGAAGACGTTGAGGGCGGATGTGGTGTCGCGAATTGCCTCGATGCCCTCACGGTAGGGCGAGGAATTGATTGATGGCGAGGCAAGATACGACTGGCAG
>JALERP010000204.1 GCA_022764085.1 Prevotella sp. | reverse complement strand
GGGCACGTCGGGACTATCGGGCATGCTTGGTCTTTCAACACAGGAAACGGGACAGACAGAATATGTGGGTACGCAAGAGGAACAGGAACTGTATAAATTCTCGGCTCAGATACTTGCAGGCACTGAGGACGTGTGGAGCGAGCTCTTTCAGAGGATGGGCAAGAGATATGTTCCGCCTAAGATGGTGATATTCAAGGATGCTGTGAGGTCGGGATGCGGCAATGCTTCATCAAGCACAGGACCATTTTATTGTTCTGCCGACCAAACGGTGTATATCGACTTGTCGTTTTTCATGAACATGAAGAAACAAATAGGTGCCGACGGGGATTTTGCTTATGCCTACGTCATAGCACACGAAGTGGGACATCATGTGCAATACCTGTTGGGCGACCTCGACCGTGTGCACGAGATGATGGCTTCGGTGGATGAAAAGGAAAGCAACCGACTCAGTGTGCGCCTTGAACTGCAAGCTGACTTCTATGCCGGGATATGGGCTTACCACGACAACCGTATCTTCGGAAGCCTTGAGGATGGCGACATCGACGAGGGACTTGAGGCTGCACGGAAGATTGGTGATGACTATCTGCAGAAGAAAGCCAGAGGATACACTGTGCCCGACTCATTCAACCACGGCACATCCGCACAGCGAAGCAAATGGCTGAAACGTGGCGCACATTCTGGCGACTTGTCACTTGGCGACACTTTCTCTCCCGACTATCAAAATCTATAAATCATACATCACATTGAAAATCTATGGTAACTCAACTTTCTGGCAAGCGACGGAGAACACAGAGCCTTCGGGCAGATGAAATCTGCGCAGCCCTCTATGATCTCTAAATGCCTTGGCATTCAGTCTCTTTCCTAATATAAATACTCTTAATCTCTTAAACTCTGTGGTTCAAAATTACTTCCGAAACTTGAGTATATTATTTATAAATGCAATTTTCTTTCTATTTATTTGGTTATATAAAATAAAATAAGTAATTTTGCGGAATATTAATCTAAACCTATTATTAAAAATGAAGAAACTACTTATTTCTGCCGCTATGATGCTCGCCATGATGACGGCAAATGCAGAAAACCTGAAAGTGACATCGCCTGACGGACGACTCATTGTCAACCTCACCGATGAGGGAGGCATAGTGACTTATGCAGTGACTTACGACGGACAGGAAGTAATCAAACCATCACAGTTGGGATTCGTCAGCAACGTGGGGGATTTCTCCAAAGGACTGACCTTCAAAAAGTCGAAGACCCACGAGGTAAACGACCGTTATAATATCCGAAACATAAAGGCAGGCAACGTGGAATACCATGCCAACGAGCTCAACGCCACATACGCTGACAGCAAGAAGAGGGAGATGACGATTACATTCCGAGTTTCGGACAACAACATAGCTTTCCGCTACTCCATGCCTCAATGGGGAGAAACGGCAAGTATCATCGTAAAGAGCGAGGCTACATCATTCTCTCTTCCCGATGGAACCACCTCTTTTTTATGTCCACAATCAAGCCCTATGGTGGGATGGATGAGAACAAAACCGAGTTATGAGGAGGAATATAAGCCTGATGCACCGCTGACAGATAAGTCGGCGTATGGAGAGGGATATACATATCCTTGTCTGTTTAAGGTGCAGCCCCCCCAAGCCCCCCGAGGGGGGATGTCCAATGCGGCTTCCAATGAGCAGCCCTTCCTCCCCATCGAGGGAGTTAGAGGGGGACTATGGGTACTGATTTCCGAGACAGGTGTTGACGGCAAGTATGTAGGCAGCCATCTAAGCGATTATACAATGCGCAGCCCATCCTCCCCCTCGGGGGAGTTAGATGGGGGCTGTGGAGGCTCGGGCTTCTACCAGATTGCCTTCCCTATGGCTGGCGAGGCCAACGGACACGGTACGACGGATGCTGCTCTCGCACTGCCCGGAGCCACCCCTTGGCGTACTATCACCGTAGGCAACAACCTCAAACCGGTTGTCGAGACAACAATCTCCACCGACGTTGTTGAACAGAAATATGACGCTTCCATCGATTATCGTCCGGGAAGATACACATGGAGCTGGCTGATCTGGCAGGACAACTCCATCAATTATGACGACCAAGTGAAGTTTATCGACCTGGCTTCTGCCATGGGGTATGAATATGTGCTTGTAGATAACTGGTGGGACACGCAGATTGGCCGAGACAAGATTATCAACCTGAGCAACTATGCCCAAAGCAAGGGCGTGAGTCTGATGCTATGGTATAACAGTAATGGAGCATGGAGCGACGCACCGCAAACCCCGAAGCAGTGCATGAATACAACACTCGCACGCCGCAAGGAAATGGCTTGGCTGAAAAGCATAGGCGTGAAGGGTATAAAGGTGGATTTCTTCGCTGGCGACAAGCAGCACACCATGCAACTTTATGAGGACATACTGACAGATGCCAATGACTTCGGTATTCAAGTGATATTCCATGGTTGCACACTTCCCCGCGGTTGGGAGAGAATGTATCCCAACTATGTGGCAAGCGAGGCTGTCCTGGCATCGGAGAACACCTTCTTCAACGAGCATCACGCCATACAGGAAGGCTTTGAACTGACTATGCACCCCTTCTGCCGCAATGCAGTGGCATCAATGGACTGGGGAGGCACTATCATGAACCGATATATGTCGCCCGACAACAAGAGCAGACATCGCAGATATACATCGGATATATTCGAAATGGCTGCATCCATCGTGATTCAAACGAGCGTTCAATGCATCGCAATGCAGCCTAACAACCTCAGCGACCTGCCCCAGATGGAACTCGACTTCCTGCGCGAAGTGCCTACATCATGGGATGAGACGAGATTCATCGACGGCTATCCAGGCAAATATATAGTGATGGCTCGCCGCAGTGGCGACAAATGGTATGTAGTTGGTCTTAATGCAACGAAGGAGACATTAAAACTCGACATCGACATCCCGATGTTTGCCGGAACAACCGCAGCCTACTACTACGACAAACCATCAAAGAAGAGCCTTTGGCCTGAATCCATACTCGGCAAGATAAAGGTGGATGCAAAGGGTAAGGCTAAAATAACCATCCAACCCAACGGCGGAATTATTATAAAATAATGACCTATCGGCTATAGCACATCGATGAAATCGAGGTTTTTTGTCATATTATTCACAATGGTCAGTCTTGTCATTCATGCAATTGGCAAGATTGACCATCGTGCATTTATGTATGATCACCTCGGTACTGCCGACGGGCTCAGCAGTCAAAGAGTATATTCTATTGAGGAGGATAAATATGGAGGAATGTGGATTGGCATAAAGAATGGAGTGGCAAGATATAACGGTCGCACACTGACCAACTATACACTTGGCGAAGCAGACAAAAGAAGTGACACTGGAGGAATGGTTATCAAGTTGACCAAAGATTCTGGAGATAATATTCTTGCTTACAATAATAAAGGAGAAATATTCAAATATTCCGAATATCTCGACCGCTTCATTCCCATTGCCCTGCAATTTACAAAAAGAATTAATGAAATAAAAAAACATGGTAGTGGACTCATACTGCAAAATGTTGTTGTTGATAAAGAGAACAACCTTTGGGCAGCGACAAGTAAAGGCATTTTCTTCGTTTCCATCGATGGAAAGACCATAAAACGCCATTTCGAAAAACTAAATGTCAACCGTTCCGTTATCGCAGGGCAACACCTTATTACATGCACCACATCCGGAGTCTGGCTTATTGACCGAAATACAGGGAAACCCATTCGCACCTTGTATAACAGAAATACCGAAAGTGCGTTTGTCGATACACAATACCATCGTTTGTGGCTTGGTACATTCAATCAGGGAACTGTAATCATAGACATGAAGACCTGGAAGAAGATTGAAACAAGAATGGAAAGCCTTCTGCCCCATACTCCAGTAAGGGCTATTGAGATTCTGAACGACACGACAATCATGCTGGGTATAGATGGAAACGGAGTATATGTAGCTAACAGAAAAGGAAAAGACGCACGTCTGCTATGGAATGACGATGAAACAACTGATAATGTCATTCACGGCAACGGAATATATGATATCTTGCGCGACAAACAAGATAACATCTGGGTAGGAAGCTACACCGGGGGTATTGACATCGCATATCCCACTGGCAGTGTAATGACAACATTTGAGCACAAACAAGGTGTGGAACAGTCTTTGATGAATAATGGTGTGAATGATGTATTGGAAGTAGGCAACAACCTGTATTTCGCCACCGATGGCGGCATCAGTATTCTAAACCAAACAACCAAGCATTGGACACATACACTCATCGGGAAGGTAGTATTGACACTTTGCGACACAGATGACGGCATACTTGCCGGAACGTATGGCAATGGAGTTTTCAAACTCGGCACAGACAACATTTGCCGGGAATTATACTCCACATCAAATGGAATGCTTGACACCGACTATATCTATAGTGTCCATCGCGACTCTCGCGGAAATATATGGATAGGTTGCCTCGACGGAGCACTGGTGCAAGTGAATGGCAATAGGAAACATAAATATGACATCATAACCGTTGAGAGCATCTCTGATGCCCCTGACGGCAAGATTGCGGTATGCACAGCGACTGGTTTTTATATTATTGACCCCATTTCACACACTTCAACGCATTATCTCGGTTTCGAGGAATGTATGGACAAAGACATCAACAATTACATTCGCTCCATTCTCTTCAACAAGAATGGAACGGTATGGCTTGCCACCGATGGAGGTGGATTGTATCTTTATAATCTGAAATCACGCAAGCGACATGTCCTGACAACAAAAAATGGTTTGCCATCCAATAGCATTAGTGCCCTAAGCTTCGATGAAATGGGCAGAATCATTATAGGCACAGATGCCGGACTCGCCATTTTATACCCCAAGACCATGGAAGTTATTAACATCAACTTCATAAAAATGGTGAACCGCGAATACAACCGTGCATCAATGGGAAATACACAAACAGGACGAATAATCTTCGGCAGTAACAGTGGCGCCATAAGTATAGCCCCCTCACTGATCAACAAACTTGATTATGATGCAAGACTAAGATTCTCGAATATCATAATAAACTCTGAAAAGGAAATTGACGACAATAAGATTGTCTCGCTGCACAAGTCACTCGAAGAGGGGAAGGTGCGACTTGATTACGCCGACAATACATTCTGTGTGTCATTTGAGAGTATATGCTATCAATACCACAATGACATCAACTTCCAGTATAAGCTTGAGGGATTCAATGACACATGGAGCCCAACGTCTGACAATTCAACAGTGCAATTCACTAATCTGCCAGCTGGCAGATATAGATTGAAGGTGAAAGCGGTAAGCCGGAATAACAAGAGAGTGCTCGACGAGAAATACATTGAAATCATAGTGGCTGAGCCTTGGTGGAACTCTATCTGGGCATGGGCAGTGTATGTTACAACAATATGCGTAATTCTCTATCTGACAATAAAAAACTATCGCGGCCAACTTGAGAGGAAGTATTTCAACGAGAAGATAGACTTCTTCGTGCATGCAGCCCATGACATCCGCACACCACTCAGTCTTGTACTGGCACCGCTATCAAACATTGCCGAAGACGAACAATTGAGCGAGAAGAGTCGTAAATGCCTCAAAATCGCAATGAGCAATGGAGAAAAACTGTCGAATATGATTAGTGAACTGCTCGATTTTCAAAAGGCCGATGTCGTGAATAACACGATGAAACCGGTGGAAGTGAGGGTTATCACCGTTCTCGAAGGGATTATCGACAAATTCTGCATGATAGCAAACGACAAACATATTACCATAGAAATATCAGATTGTCCAAAAGACATTATTATAAGTCTCGACTACAAACTCGGGGCAAAACTATTTGACAACCTACTGTCAAACGCAATAAAATACACTCCCGAAGGAGGGCGTATCACACTAAGAGCAAATACCTACAAGGGAAAGGTGAAGATTGATGTAAAGGATAATGGCATGGGGATTCCGAAAGATGACCAGAAGAAGATATTCAACAACTACTACAGGGCTGAGAATGTAGTAAAAACGAAGATAAACGGTACTGGTCTGGGCTTGATGCTTGCCCGAAGAATAACCTCATTGCACAATGGCGAACTCACGTTCAGAAGCGAGGAGGGCAAGGGCACTACATTTACTGTGTCTCTGCCGTTGGTGAGAAGAGAGATGGAGGTGACAAAAACCGAAAACAAGGAAGAAAAGGCACTCTCATCCGAAATCATCCTCTTTGTAGATGACAATGCCGACCTGCGTTCGTATTTCCACATGACATTTTCGGCAAATTACAAGGTAGTCACCGTTGAAAACGGTAAAAAAGCACTCGAATACCTAAAGGACAACGAGTGCGACATAGTCGTCTCGGATGTCATGATGCCAGAGATGCAGGGCGACGAACTATGCCGCAGGATAAAGGGAAACCACGACACATCATGGATGCCCGTGATACTGCTTACGGCAAAGGCCAGTAAGGACTTTATTATTGAAGGTCTTGAAACGGGTGCTGACGATTATATCACAAAACCGTTCGACACCGAAATTCTCAAGAGCAAGATAGAGACTACCCTCGCCAATCGACGCAGGATGAGCGAATACTACAAACACAGAGTTGATAATATCGTAACTGAAGGAAAGGCAGCTCAACAAGACATCAATACCACAGAAGCCAACGAAGACAGTGACTTTATTGACAAAGCCACGGCTATTGTCATGGAAAACATGGGAGACACCGACTTCGGTATCGACAATCTTTGTCGAGAGATGGCAATGAGCCGCACACTCTTCTATGGCAGGATTAAGACCCTCACTGCACAGACTCCGCAGGATTTTGTCAGGAACATACGACTACAGCGTGCCGCTAAACTGCTGCACGAGGGCAAACAGATTCTCGATGTTTGTGCCATTTGCGGCTTCACCAACAGTAAGCATTTCAGTACTGTTTTCAAAAAGCAATTCGGTGTCTCACCCAGTAAATATTAATAATCACACCACCTGTGTGTGCGTAAACACAAGTGATTTGATAGATTAGAAACCCAAATTGTCAGTATTCATACCGTAGTTTTAATTTTTCACTGTACATTTGCAGCGAAAAATTTAAAACCAAAAAAACATGAAAGTAATCTTAAGTATTGTATTGGCAACCATGTTTGTCACTACGACAACCAATGCTCAAATCAAGGCAAAGGACTGGAACAGTCAAATCATGGCTGGCTGGAACCTCGGTAACCAATTCGAATGTTCTGCTCCCGGACAGGACGGAGAGACAATGGCAATAGGCAATCCTGACAATGCCGACAATGCCGAAACGGCATGGGGCAACCCTGTTGTAACCAAAAAGATGATCAAGGCTGTGAAAGATGCGGGGTTTGATGCAATACGCATCCCTATAAGATGGCAGTGCCACATCACCAACGACAAGGCCATGTCGGTGAGCAAGACGTGGATGGCGCGTATCAAGGAGGTCGTTAACTGGTGTCTTGCCTATGATATGAAGGTGGTAATCAATGTGCATCACGAGAAATGGCTCGAAAGCCGACCTTATTATAAATATAAAGATGAGAACTGCCAGAAGTTGGCATTGTTATGGAACAACATCGCAACTGAGTTTAAGGAATATGACTATCGACTCGCCTTCGCCGGGCATAACGAGGTGCATGTTCCTGGATTCTGGGGTGCTCCAACAGAGGAGAACCTAGCTGTGCAGAATGCCTATAACCAGGTGTTCGTGGATATGGTTCGTGCCACTGGCGGAAAGAACGACAAGCGCCATCTGATGGTGCAAACCTACGTGTGCAATCCTGACTTCGGTATCAACAACGGACAGTTTATCGTTCCTCAGGATATTGAGGGCAATGGCAACGACTATATGAGCGTGGAGTTTCATTTCTACAATCCCTATGATTATTGCGGCGAATGTAAATACTACTGGTGGGGCGAGGCATATAAGCAATATGGCGAGATTTCACCGAGCAACGAGAAGACTTTGACAGATTTCTTCGACAAGGCGGCAAACACCTGGGCATCCCAGGGACTTGGAATCTGCATTGGAGAATGGGGTGTGACCGACCACTACAAAGGAAGCGACATCGACCGTATGCACGAGAATATGACATACTATTGCAAAACCTTCGTCACCGAGGCACGCAAACGCGGTTTTTCCACTTTCGTTTGGGACAACAACAAATTCGGAAGCGGACCGGAGAAATTCGGAATCTTCGACCGCAACCGCGGCATGAAGGTTAAGGCACCATGGATAATAAATGGAATAATTAACTAATATAATCAAATTTATATGAACAAGAAACAATTACTATTATGCCTATTTGCCTTAGGCATGACGGCGATTCCTGCGCTTGCCAACAGTTCTCATTCAAGTGAGGCAGCAATAGGAATCAAAGCAGATCCCGACAACAAGGTCATCAAAGGAACTGTAGCTGACGAGACTGGACCTCTGATTGGTGCCACCATAAAAGTGGCAGGAACAACAAACGGCACAGTGACTGATTTCGAAGGAAACTTCACTATTCAATGTGCACCTGGAAGTACCCTTGAAATCTCTTACGTAGGATATAAGACTAAGACCATGAAGGCTCAGAATGGCATGAACGTCATTCTCGAAGAAGACGGGAAGGTACTCAACGAGGTTGTCGTCACTGCCCTCGGAGTAAAGCGCGACCGCAAGGCTCTTGGCTATGGACTATCTGAGGTAAAGGGCGAGGAACTCACCAAGGCTAAGGAAACTAACGTCATCAACTCTCTCTCGGGTAAGGTGGCAGGCCTTGTCGTACAGAACACTGCGGGTGGTGCGTCTGGATCCACTCGTGTCCTTCTTCGTGGTAACACTGAGATGACTGGCAATAACCAGCCGTTATATGTTGTGGATGGTGTGCCATTGGACAACACCAATTTCGGTTCGGCAGGCACTGAGGGTGGATATGACCTCGGCGACGGTATCTCTGCCATCAACCCCGACGACATCGAGACAATGACAGTGCTTAAGGGTCCTGCTGCATCGGCTCTGTACGGTAGCCGTGCCTCTCACGGTGTGATTCTTATCACCACCAAGAAGGCCGACAAGGACAAGTTGTCTGTGGAATACAACGGTTCGTTCACCTTCGACACTCAGCTTGCAAAATGGGATAACATACAGCAGGTATATGGTATGGGTAACAACGGTAAGTATTCTCCCACCGCCACCACAGGCACCAACATGAGTTGGGGACCAAAGGCTGACTACTTCACCATGAACTATTTCGACGGAGAAGAGCGTCAGTTTATGATATATCCAAACAATGCCTCCGACTTCTTCCGCACTGGTTTCACCACACAGAACACTGCTATCATCTCGGCAAACAGCGGAAAAACGGGTATGCGATTCTCTGTCACTGACATGCGCAACAAAGACATTCTGCCAAATACGAACATGAGCCGCGATAACTTCAACCTGAGAGTAAACACATCGCTAGGAAAGGTGGATTTCGACTTCACTGCCAACTACACACGCGAGAACGTGAAGAATCGTCCGGCTCTTGGCGACTCACAAAGCAATGTTGGCAAGAACCTCATGACCCTTGCCAATACATACAATCAGATATGGTTGAAGAACTATGAAACAACAAATGGCGAGTACGCCAACTGGAATGGTCTCGACCAATACAACCGCAACCCATACTGGGATTTGTACAAGAACCAAAACAAGTCGGATAAGGATGTCTTCCGCTTCACTGCCAAGGCTATCTATAATATTGATAAAAACCTGAAAATACAAGGAACTATCGGTACTGACATAAACGACATGAATTTCCAAGACTATATTGCCCGTACAACACCTGGAAAATCTGCCGGTCAGCTACAGGAGAGTGTATTCAAGAACCGCACTCTCAATGCCGAGATCCTCGCACTTTACAACAACCAGTTTGGTAGTTTTGACGTGAATGCTACACTCGGCGGCAATATCTTCAAAGTAGATAACAAGACCACTATCTTCACCGGTCTTGGCGAGCAAATGCCTGGTGTGATTGCCATTATGAATTATCAGGAACAGAGTGTCCAGCAAAACACATATAAGAAGCAGATTAATTCTATCTATGGTAGTGCCAGCATTGGTTACGACCACACATATTACCTAGAAGGAACGGTGCGTGGCGACAAGTCATCAACCCTGCCCACATCCAACAACACCTACATCTATCCGTCGGTATCGGCAAGTTGGGTATTCTCGGAGTATCTGAAGAACAAGAACATCATCAACTATGGTAAGTTCCGTGCTTCATGGGCAAAGGTAGGTAGCGACACTGACCCTTATCAGCTTGCCCTCAACTACTCGACTGGCAAATATTCATACTCCGGTTTCACCATCGGTATGATAAACAACAACACCCAACCGAACAAGGATCTGAAGCCTACAATGACAACATCCTACGAATTGGGACTGGAGATGAAATTCTTCCACAACCGTCTGAGTCTCGACGTGACATACTACAACCAGTCATCAAAGAACCAAATTATCGGTCTTGCATCGTCCTCTACCTCTGGCTACAACTATCGTCTGATCAATGCAGGAGAAATCCAGAACAAAGGTATAGAAATAGCCCTTAACGGTCGTGCCCTTCAGATAAAGGACTTCGCCTGGGACTTCGGTGTCAACTTCTCAAAGAACAGCAACAAGGTTAAGTCGTTGACCGATGGAATGGACTATTTTGAGATTGAAAAAGCAATGTGGTGCAATGTGTCAGTAGGCGCCGAGGTGGGCAAAAACTTCGGTTCCATCGTAGCTCCCGACTTCAAGCGCAATGCCAATGGTGACATATTGATCAATGGTGAGACTGGTATGCCTATCTATGACGAGACACCTCGCACCATAGGTAATGCCACATGGGACTGGACAGGTGGATTCTATCACACATTATCATACAAGAACTTCCGTCTTTCTGCAGCATTCGATGTCAAGGTGGGTGCTGACATCTTCTCAATGTCAATGCGCTCGGCATTCCAGACAGGAAAAGCCCCCGAGACTCTCGTAGGCCGTGCCGAGTGGTACAACTCCGAAGAGCAGCGCATGGCTGCAGGCAAGACTATCGAAGAATGGCGTGCCATGGGCAACTGCAAGGGATTCCTCGCACCGGGAGTCATAGAGAATGCCGACGGCACATTCCGTCCTAACGACATACCCATCGACCCACAGACATATTGGGAGAGTGTATCACGCAATGCACCAAGTATGTTCGTCTATGACAATTCATACGTGAAATGCCGTGAAATAACATTCGGTTATACATTCCCCGAGAAGTGGTTGGGCAAATATGTGAAAGGACTCAACGTGTCATTCGTTGCACGCAACCCATTTATCGTGTGGAAGAATATTCCCAACATCGACCCCGATTCAGGCTAC
>JALERP010000190.1 GCA_022764085.1 Prevotella sp. | reverse complement strand
TGACGGTTCGTATCTTTCTACCCAAGCTACAATATATATAATAATGTAGCTCGCTTCTTGTACTACTTCTCTGTTTATGTAAGTCTTTCAAAGAACTCTTTCTTTATTTTTGCTCTCAGAGAACCGTTGTTCTCAAAAGCGAATGCAAAGGTACGGACTTTTTTTGAACCCACCAAATAATTCCGCAAAAATATTCAATTCTATAACTTCTTTTAACAATTAGACGATATTATGCTCCATAAATCGCTTTTTAGCGAGGTTTTCATAGGTTGTTCCTGGTATTCCATAATTAGCATACGGATATATGCTGATCCCCCCTCTTGGAGTGAATATTCCTATAACCTCGATATATTTCGGTTGCATCAATTTGATGAGGTCTTTCATTATTATATTAATACAGTCCTCATGAAAGTCGCCGTGATTACGGAAGCTGAAGAGATATAGTTTCAGACTTTTGCTCTCCACCATTTTCTTGTCTGGCAGATACATTATTTTAATTTCTGCGAAATCAGGTTGTCCTGTAATTGGACACAAAGAAGTAAATTCGGGGCAGTTAAACTGCACCCAATAATCATTCTCTGGATGTTTGTTCTCAAAAGTTTCCAGCACTTCAGGAGCATAATCCATCGAATATTTAGTTTTATTACCCAAGGCATGTAATCCTTCGTCTTTACGATTATCGATATTACTCATATATTACTAATACTAAAAATATTGTATTTGATATTATTGTCATATTCGTCAATACCCTCATGTCTCTTTGTAAATTTCACGATTTGTATTGTTATGGGAAGAATAACAATCTCATATAATGTTTTAAGCACTATCTGTGAAACAATCAGCACCGGAAGTTCGCTGTTAGGCACGACCCCGCCCAATGCCAATGGAAAAAATATGAGCGAATCGGCAGTCTCTCCCAAAATTGTACTTAAAATTGCACGCAATGAGAAATTCTTTCCGTTAGAAGATACCTTCATCTTGCTCATTACATAAGCATTGATGAAAGACCCTGTGACAAAAGCCACGAAAGACGCAGCCGCAACACGCGGTGCCAGCCCAAAGATAGCATGGAATCCAGCTTCATTGTTCCAATAAGGAGCTCCAGGCAATGCATCACAAAGAGCACCGAACATAACGAAAAGGAAATTCATGGCGAACCCCAGCCAAATGAGCAACCTGGCTTTTTTATATCCCCAAACCTCGCATACGCAGTCGTTGATGATGTAAGACACTGGGAAGACTATAAGTCCGCCTGTAATACTGATAGGTCCGAAGGCCATTTGCTTTGTTTCGAGAACGTTTGCCGTTATAAGGCAAACGCAGAAGAGCATGCAGAAAAGCATAAACAGCACACTCACTTGCTTTTTTGTTGTTTTCATTTTATTGTTTTTTAAAGGAGGTTAGACAATGACTCCTGTGAAAATTATAATTTGGAGACCATTTTTTCAATGATTAGCGGATAGTCCCTCATCTCCAGTTGATGTACCTTTTCAGCGATGTCATCCGGCATATCGCTAGGCTCGACCTTTACTTTAGACTGAAAAATAATGTCTCCCCCGTCACACACCTCGCTGACATAGTGGATAGTAATTCCCGTCTCAGTCTCGCCGTTAGCCTTGACAGCCTCATGTACATAATGTCCATACATCCCCTTTCCTCCGAACTTGGGAAGGAGGGCCGGATGTATATTGACCATCCTTTTTTTAAAGTGCCCTAAAAGATACTCCGGCACCATCATTAAGAATCCGGCAAGGACTACAAAGTCAATGGCATAATCGCCCATTACCTTCATTGTAAAATCCTTATTAGCGAAATCCGTCTTGGACAGCGTCATAGAAGGCACACCGAGTCTCGTTGCCCTCTGCAATGCGAGAGCATCAGCCTTATTGCTTATAACGAGAGCCACTCTCGCCACATTGCTGTTAGCAAAATACCTAATAATATTCTCGCAATTACTGCCGTTGCCCGAGACGAATATCGCTAAATTAACCATTTCTTACGCTATATATTATATAATAAGGTGTAATTAGTATTCAAAAGTATATGTTACAGATGAGCCGTCCTCACGTTCAACAGTCATTGTGTTTACGCTCTCATCTCCTGTATTTCTTGTATATTTGACAATATATGAGAGTTTGTTCTGTGAAGAGGTATCTTCAGCCTTCTCATAGAGATACGAACAGCGTGCATATCGATAGAATCCGAGTAGCATGAATGGGTTCATCCTTTCCACACCGAAAATAAGCTGGTTGGCATCCACAGTTTGCTTGCGGTTGCTCATCTTGTTCTCATGAGAGATTGTGAGGTTCTCGTCAACAATGACACCATCATTTGAATAGCTGTATTTCAGGTTTGAGTTAGACAATTTGCTGTCGGGATTGTTCTCAAATCCACTGAGCGTTACGCTTTGTACATTTCTGTTTTTTGAATTCTCATTCCATTTGACAACCACATAATTCGAGCTAGTAGAAGTCCAAGAAAGAATCTCCGACTTGTCGTCACTTGCAATGTCTGTAGTAGGTTGCCATCCGAAGTTGACACTTCCCTTGAGTGTTTTTTCGGCATTAGTCATATATACGTTCATAATCCTGGCGGTATCCGCCAAAGTAGGATAAGAGAACATATAATGCTCAATCAGTTTTCCATTCTTTGAAACACTAAGGTTTGCAATACGATGATTGCTATATAGGAATGTAAGTTCACTTCCGTCCGTTCCGGTTATTTTTCTCACTTCCTTTGCCGAACCGAGACTACCGTCTCCACGAGTTCCCCACTGATAAAGCTGTGCAGAAGAAGATTTTCCATCAGCATTTGTCAGGTTGACCGTTGCAGTACGGTATTTGTCAGTAGTGTTAAATTCTGTTGTCATAACGACAGAGCCCATTGCAGGTCCCTGTCCCGTAGCACTACCCACAGTAAGCCATGATGCATCGCTTCCCTTTTTGAGTTGCCACGAACTGCTTGACTGATAAATCAGATAAACAGTATTGGAATTGGCATAGCAGTCAGTGCTCACTCCACTGATATACGCATAGGAAGTGTCACCGTCATTAAGACACGAAGTCATAGCCAAAGACACTGTTGTGGCGGCAAGAACCATCTTGACACCATTAATAAAAGATTTAGATGTTTTCATTTGACTTTAAATTATTAAAATTAATATAGTTAGAATAATCAAACACACGAATAATAATCACTCATCATCATCACCGTCGAAATCGAAATCCATATCATCGAATGACGGTCCGATGAAAGCGTCGAGAGCTCGGCGTTCCTTTTTTGTAGGACGTCCCGTGCCTCGCGCCCTGTCAACGAATCCGCTTATTCGGTTCATCTCCAGGAGTTCATACTGGTCAGGCGTGGTGACATTCTCATATATCTCAGGAATGAGCTTCGCCCCCACCCTCTGCTCAATGGTCTTCAGAATTTTGAAAGAATACGTTATAGGCGGTTTTCTTACACATACAGTCTCGCCCACCTTTACCATGTGCGACGGCTTGACATTCACGTTGTTGACAGTAACCCTACCGTTTTTGCAAGCGTCGGCCGCAATGGAGCGTGTTTTGAATATCCGTGCCGCCCAAAGCCATTTGTCTATTCTTGCTTGTGTATTCATAACTTTTTCTTGTTAAAGGCATTCATCGTGAAATCCACACCCGCAAGAACAAAGCTCTTAACCATTTCGCATGCGGTCTCAATCTTTGGCTCAAGGATTTTCATTTCCTCTTCGTCAAATTTTCCGAGCACCCATTCAATCTGCATTCCCTTTGGGAAATCGTTTCCGATGCCAACCCTGAGCCTTGCATATCTATCTGTCCCCAATACTGACTGTATATGTCCGAGCCCGTTGTGCCCGGCGTTGCTGCCTGCCGGTTTCAATCTCAGCCCTCCAAGAGGCAACGCCAAGTCGTCCACCACAACGAGCAGTCTTTGGATGTCGATGTTCTCCTTGTTCATCCAATACCTCACGGCATTGCCGCTGAGGTTCATATAAGTGGATGGTTTTAGGAGGAATACCTTTCTCCCCTTGATGCTCATTTCTGCGACAAATCCATAGCGTTTGTCGGAAAAAGAAATATTGGACGCCTTCGCTAAAGCGTCCAATACCATAAATCCAGCATTGTGGCGGGTCATGTCGTACTCGTCGCCGACATTTCCCAGACCTACAATAAGATACTTGTCCATGCTTAACCCTGAGCAGCGGCGGCAGCAGCCGACCTGGACGCACGTGTAGCCTTAACAGAGCAAACGACAACCTCAGCGGGAGTAGAGAGAGTAAGACCCTCAAAGCTGAGTTCACCCACCTTGATGCTCTTGCCGAGCTGCAGGTTGGTAACATCGATGTCAAGGTGCTCAGGAATAGCCTGGTAAGGAGCAGTCACATTAATCTTGCGGATTGATAGGTTGATACGACCACCGTCGCGCACACCCTGAGCCAGTCCGTTGAGCTTAACTGGAATACCGATAGTGATAGGCTTCTGGTCATTCACCTCATAGAAGTCGATGTGCAACAAAGCGTCAGTCACTGGGTGGAACTGCAGTTCCTTCATGACAGCAGTGTGAACCTCACCGTCGATGATAAGCTTAACAACATAGATGTGTGGAGTGTAAACAATCTTGCGAAGCTCGCTCATAGGAGAAACGAAAGAGAAAGCCACTGGACGTCCGTTCTCATCCTTCTTCTCACCATAGATGTTACATGGGATCAGCCCCTCTTTGCGCAGCATCTTTGAGGCCTTCTTGCCAAGGTCGGTGCGCACCTTACCTGTTACTTCAATTTCCTTCATAATTTTTAAAGAAATGTGTTACTCTAAATTAAGTGTTTAAAACGTTAATAATCTCAATGCTTAATTCACCATCACACGAACTTTTAATCGATGTGCTTCGAAAAAGCGGTGCAAAGGTACGCTTTTTTTTGCAAATAACCAAGTAATATCAAAAAAAAACTCAATATTTTGCTATAATATTTGCATTTTAGGGGAAATATGCGTAATTTTGCACCCGAAAAGTTTAGATAAGCGTATGATAAACCGAGAAATAATTAGAAATAAGGTAGTACAGTTAACCTATGCGTACTATCAGAATGGAAGTAAGAACATCGACTCAGCAGAGAAGGAACTCCTGTTCAGCTTGTCCAAGGCCTACGACCTGTATGCCTACATGCTGGCTCTGATACCGGCAGTGGCCCGTGAGTCAAGAAAGTATCTTGAAGTGGCACAGGGCAAAGCCCAGCGCGAAGGAACCGACATGCCCTCTCAGAAATTCGCATATAATCGTTTCGCCATTCAAGTGGAGCAGAATTTGGCATTAAACGACATTTTGGAGACAAAGAAGATTTCGTGGCAGGACCATCCTGAATTCATCAACAAACTTTATCAGCAGATTGTGGATTCTCAGATCTACAAGGACTATATGGACAGCAGCGAGGACTCCTTTGATTCCGACCGGGAAGTATGGCGCAAACTCTACCGCACCCTTATCGAGAACAATGAGGACATTGACTCAATCCTCGAAGAAGAAAGCCTTTATTGGAACGACGACAAGGAGATAGTAGATACATTCGTGGTGAAGACCATCAAGCGTTTTGACGAAAAGTCAGGAACGAAACAGGCAATACTCCCCGAATACACATCAGAGGAAGACCGCGACTTCGCCCGCAAGCTGTTTCGTGCCGCAATCCTGAATGCGGATGAATACCAGCACTATATGGGCGAGATGTCACGCAACTGGGATTTCAACCGTCTTGCATTCATGGATGTAGTAATCATGCAGATTGCCATAGCCGAGATGATGACATTCCCCGGCATCCCCGTCAATGTCACCATCAATGAATTCGTCAACATAGCCAAGATTTACAGCACCCCACGCAGCGGCGGCTATATCAACGGCATCCTCGACCCCTTAGCACGCAAACTTGTCAATTCGGGTCGTATGCTAAAGGCTATTCCCCCGCGCAACAAGCCTGAATAGCCAGTGAGATTCACCATAATTTAAATAATACATTAACTCAATAAATATAAACAAGCAGAAATGACAACATTAATTATGGCCGCCCAAAGCGGCGCAGCCAACGGCGGCGGCATGGGTATGCTGCTGATGATGGTGGCACTATTTGCCATCATGTGGTTTTTCATGATCAGGCCACAACAGAAGAAGCAGAAAGAAATACAGAAGTTTCAGAATGCACTGACCGATGGCCAGCAGGTAGTAACAGGCGGTGGCATTTACGGCACTGTCAAGAAAATCGACCTTGCTACAGGCATTGTGGAAATCGAGATTGCCAAGGGAGTAATCATCCGCGTTGACAAGGCTTACGTCTTCAAGGATTCCCAGAGCACCCAGGTTGCCGCTAAATAATCCTACCTTATTACAATGGACAAGTCGGGAGGTTCAATAAAGAAAATCAGGGGTTTCTTGTTCACTTTGGTGAACAAGGAATTTCTGATTTTTCTGTTTTTCCTCCTTCTCTCTGGCATTTTCTGGCTTTTGATGACCCTCAACGAGACTTACGAGATGGAATTCAAAATCCCCGTTAAGGTTGTCAATATTCCTAAGAATGTCGTTCTGACCTCTGACGAGACAGATACAGCCAAGGTAACACTTCGCGACAAAGGACTTGTGCTGCTGAGTTATGAGTATGGCGATGCCCTACGTACTATCAACATCAATTTCAAGACATACGCCAAGTCGGGAAATTCGTTTGTATTCCCACCGTCCGAAATCCAACGAATGCTTTACCCGCAACTGTCAGCCTCCACAAAAATATCAGCGGTAAAAGGCGACCGTATCGAATATTTCTATAATTACGGCGAATGCAAGAAAGTGCCTGTTGTATGGAGCGGGCATGTTGTTCCTGAAGAGGTTTATTTCATATCGCAAGTGGAATATTATCCTGACAGCGTCACCGTATATGCTACCCGTGAGAAGTTGGACAGTATCACATATATCCATACAGAGCAGCTCAACTATACCGGTTTTCGCGACACACTCACGGTAAACTGCCGTCCCAAGGCGATGAAAGGAATAAAGGTGCTGCCCGAAAATCTTAAGATAATGTTCATCACAGACGTTCTTACAGAAGAAAGCATAGCCAATATCCCAATCGTTGGCATCAACATGCCGGAGGGCAAGGTCTTACGCACATTCCCTTCCAAGGTGACAGTCAACTTCGTCACAGGCGTGCGCAAATTCAAGACACTGTCGCCCAAGGACTTTAGCGTGATTGTTGACTATAACGAGATTAAATCCCATCCATCCGACAAGTGCGTCCTCTACCTGCGCGGCGTACCACACGGCGTGTCACGTGCATCGCTGAATATTCAACAAGTGGATTATCTGATTGAGAATGAAGAATGAAAAGTGAAGAATGAAGAATGAGAATCAACCCGTAGTGGCCATTACAGGAGGTATTGGAAGCGGCAAAAGTTATGTGTGCCACATATTTAGCTCCAAAGGCATAATGGTATATGACTGCGATAGCGCAGCAAAACGACTGATGCATAATTCAGAAGACCTCAAGCACCGGCTCACCACACTTATCGGCCCTGATACATATATTAACGGCAATCTCAACAAGGCAGCCGTGGCGGATTATATGATGCAGTCAGAGAATAACATCAAGGCTATCAATGGAATAGTTCACCCTGCAGTTGCCGAAGATTTCCTCATGAGCGAATATACCTGGATGGAGAGCGCAATACTCTACGATTGCGGATTCGACCGCTATGCCGACATTGTTATAGCCGTAGTAGCCCCCATAGAGACGCGAATCTTACGCATCATGCATCGAGACGGCATTAGCCGTGAGAAAGCACTTGAGTGGATTGCCCGGCAGATGCCGCAGGACGAAGTGGCAAGACGTGCCGACCACGTAATCACCAACGACGGCACAGAGGACTTGGACATACAGATAGACAAAATATTAACCCAAATAAGAAAAAACAAAGAATAAGACATGTTACAGACAGTATTAGCAATTTCAGGCAAACCTGGACTTTACAAACTTGTGTCCAGGGCAAAAAACAGCCTTATCGTCGAGGCTCTCGATGATACCCATAAGAGAGTACCCGCATTTGCATCCGACCGCATCACCTCTCTTGCAGATATCGCAATGTACACCGATTCTGAAGATGTACCCCTTTGGCAGGTTCTCACCAATATGCGCAACCTTGAGGACGGCAAGACCTGCAGTGTAAATTTCCGCAAGGCCAGTGGTGAGGAACTGCGCGAGTACTTTGCCAAGGTTCTGCCCGAATTCGACCGCGAGCGTGTGCACAACAGCGACATCAAAAAGCTCATCCAATGGTATGACATCCTCGTCAAGAGCGGCATCACCGACTTTGAGAAGGACATGAAGCCAACAGAAGGCGACAATATCGACGACCGCATTGAAGAGACCAAGGAATAACAGCCGGTTTCTCTTCTTTTTCTGAAGATATATAACTCAACTTTCTGAAGTGATAATTCCCAATGTATAAGGGGGTTATTTAAACCACAGAGATAAAGAGGAAAAGAGATTTTTGTTTATATAGAGTAGGTCGCAAGCGACGGAGAACACAGAGCCTTCGGGCTGATTAAATCATGCGCAGCCCTCTATGATCTCTAAATGCCTTGGCATTCAGTCTCTTTCCTAATATAAATACTCTTAATCTCTTAAACTCTGTGGTTCAAAATTACTT
>JALERP010000185.1 GCA_022764085.1 Prevotella sp. | reverse complement strand
TGACGGTTCGTATCTTTCTACCCAAGCTACAATATATATAATAATGTAGCTCGCTTCTTGTACTACTTCTCTGTTTATGTAAGTCTTTCAAAGAACTCTTTCTTTATTTTTGCTCTCAGAGAACCGTTGTTCTCAAAAGCGGGTGCAAAGGTACGGACTATTTTTCAAACTACCAAATGTTTTCACTGAAAAGTTTGATATTTTAACAGTATTTTAGAAATAGAGCGTGTAAATAGGACACTAAATTAGCTTACACCTTATTATATTATATAAAGAGATGAGTTATTTATCGAGAATAATAATCATGAAGATATAGAGTCAAAAGAAAGAATCCATACACATAAATAAGACGAAAGGACATATATACATTTACGTTGTGAGGGTAAAGGGATAAATAATAACGTATTTTAGCAGAAATAAATCAAGTTAACGCACACAAATAATAAAAACCTATTGTTCGGCTTGCATAATTAAGATTTATTCACTACCTTTGCACCCAGTTAAACAACATTATACATATCGAGATATTGAGAAATGAAAGCATTAGAATTCAGACCCAAGCTCCTCGACACACTGAGGAACTACAATCGCAAAAGTTTTATGACCGACCTTATGGCCGGAGTAATCGTTGGTATCGTAGCCCTTCCATTGGCCATTGCATTTGGAATAGCCTCTGGTGTTACTCCTGAGAAGGGAATAATCACCGCCATAGTAGCAGGACTTATCATCTCAGTGCTTGGCGGCAGCAAAGTTCAGATAGGCGGTCCCACTGGTGCCTTTATAATAATAATATATGGTATAATCCAGCAATACGGTTTTGAAGGTCTTGCCATAGCGACATTTATGGCAGGAATATTTCTTGTACTTTTCGGTCTTCTCCATCTCGGTACGATTATAAAGTATATCCCCTACCCTATCGTTGTTGGTTTCACGAGCGGAATTGCGGTAACGATATTCACTACACAGATAAAGGATTTGTTTGGTTTACAACTAACATCCGTACCGTCCGATTTCGTTGAGAAATGGATAGTATATATACAGAACATGAACACCACCGACCTATGGACTGCCATAATAGGAATTGCGAGTGTAATTGTCATCGCCATCACACCTCGATTCAGCAAGAAGATACCAGGTTCTCTTGTTGCCATCATATTGATGACAATAGTGGCATTATTATTGAAGAACTTTGGCGGAATAGGCAGCATAGAGACCATAGGTGACAGGTTTTCGATTTCAAGTGAGCTTCCCAACGCCCATGTGCCAGAGATGACATGGGAGACAATCAAGCAGCTTGTGTCTCCAGCAATCACCATTGCCATATTGGGAGCCATCGAGAGCCTTTTGTCCGCAACAGTTGCCGACGGAGTTATTGGTGATCATCACGACTCAAATACAGAGCTTATAGCCCAGGGAGTAGCCAACCTTGCCTCTCCCCTCTTCGGGGGTATTCCTGCCACAGGCGCGATAGCACGTACAATGACGAATATCAATAACGGAGGTCGCACCCCAATTGCAGGTATCATCCATGCAGGAGTTCTTCTTCTGATTTTCCTTTTCCTTATGCCATTAGCCCAGTATATCCCTATGGCATGTCTTGCCGGAGTATTGGTAGTAGTGAGTTATGGCATGAGCGGATGGCGTTCTTTCCTTGCCTTGATGAAGAATCCCAAGAGCGATGTCACCGTATTGATTATCACATTCCTCTTGACAATCATCTTCGACCTTACCGTAGCTATTGAGGTAGGTTTGATTATAGCCTGTCTGCTCTTTATGCGCCGTATGTCTGAGACAACAGATGTCAAAGTTATCAGCGACGAGATTGACCCCAACCTCGAAAGCGAGCTGAGTTCAGGTAATCTGGAGCATCTGACTATTCCCCAAGGCGTTGAAGTATATGAGATTAACGGTCCGTACTTCTTTGGAGCAGGTAACAGATTTGAGGAGATCATGGCATCCTTTGGCGACCGTCCAAAGGTGAGAATAATTAGAATGAGAAAAGTTCCGTTTGTTGACTCCACTGGTATTCATAACCTCACCAACTTGTGTACGATGAGCAAGAATGAAGGCATACACATAGTTCTTTCCGGTGTAAACGAGAAGGTTAATTCCCAGCTGCAAAAGGCAGAGTTCTACAAGTTAATTGGCGAGGAGAATATCTGCAGCCATATCAACATCGCCATTGAAAGAGCCAAGGAGATTATTGCTGAATAATAATCTGCCCACAAAAAGATAATTATTACAATCATCCTTCGTTCATCCTTCGATTGGGGATTAGCCCTGATGAAGGATGAACGAGGGATAATTTTTTTGTACTTACTTAACGACAACAGTCTTGCCGTTTATGATATAAAGACCGGCATTGTTAGCGTTCTTAACGGGGATTCCGTTGAGGTTATATGCCTTTCCTTCCTTATTATTTCCGGCATTAATACCAGAAATGCCCGTAGTAAAGCCTGCACTTGTATAAGTAGCGGTCAATACCGACGAATAGTCATTTCCATCCGGACTTACCAATCCAACGAAAGAAAGAACCACATCTGAATTGGCATCACGTGAGAATTCAGGAACAGGTATATTGTATATTACCGCATTCTCGTCCTCAGGGTCAACCTCTGATTCAATATCCTTTGCCTCAACATCCACATATTCATCCTTGCCATTCAAGACATAGCTGAATCTTGCAGCAGTGAATGAGAGTTTTCCATCACCTACTTCCCTAATCCAAAGCTCAATACTCTTCTTGTTGTCGATAGAGCCCTTGGCAGGCGTGAATTCTTTTGTCAGAGTATATTCAACCAGCTTATACTTATATGTGAAACCATAGCTTCCAAGTGTTCCTGCGCCATCAGAGTATGTAAAGTTGCCATTAGCATCCTTAACACCAGCAATCTGCAGTGAAATCACGTCATAGAGATTGAGGATATTCATTGTTTCCTTATTACGCAGTTTGCCACGAAGGTCAACAGAAAGTTTGTTACCACTTATGATAACAGGGAGTTCCTCACGATAGTAGTCATCTTCAGACTCAACATTACCCATGCTCAAGAAAGCGGTCGGCTTAGACTCTGTATTGAGGTCACCGCTGAAAGTGAGTGTAACGACACCATTATCGAATGTCTCGGGCATCCATGAGAGGAAAGTGTCGAGACCATTTCCAGGAGTATTTTCAGATGAAACGAGACTCACAGGCAAAGCAGCTGCAATATACTTAACCACCACATCTCCAGGTTCACTTGAGCCGTCCTTAGCAGTTACGCCCTTTAGGGTAATAGAAATCTCGTCGCCCTCCTTCATACCAAGTCCGTAGAAGTCGAGCAACACGGCCCTGATGTCGAGACTTACACTGTTTCCACTGGCATTTGCCACAACCGCCTGGCTCTCTGTACCCCAAGAAACGGTGCATCCCTTATGAGAAAGGTTCTTTGAGAAAGTCAAGCTAACATAAGCAGACGCTGCCGACAATGGCTTTCCGCCCTCATTAGCCGAGGGAGTGGGAGTAACAGAAACAAGGGCAATAGGAGAAGGATTGCCATAGGAAGTGATGGTAATAGTACCATTTTCTGTCTGTACGTCAAAATCCTTCTTGAAGTAAATGGCAGTACCCTTGGCAGTACCCTTGGCAATAGGCAGTTTAAATGTATAAGGAGAGAAACTACCCTCAAAGCTCATTTCCAACTGCTTGGTAAAATCAGCATCAGTAAAAGCGTCGAGTCTTGTTACTGAACATGAAATCTCGATAACAAAGTCATCGGTAGTCACATCCTCGGGGATAATGAACTTGCCATACCACTCAGCCATGCCGAATTTGTAATCAGTACCAGCCTCCATCACGTAGGGGTCAGCCTGGGTTCCCGAACCTTGTGCCCAAGTATTTACACTTGAAGCGAGCACTGCCAAAAGCATTAATGTGCGAAATAAAATGTTTTTCATACGTAAATTTTATATATAAAAAGTTATTGTTTAAAAAGAGAATGGGACTACACTTGATATGCAATCCCATTCTCGATATTATAGGATAATCAAATTATCTGTTCAGATTATTTGATGATAACCTTCTTGCCGTTGATGATGTACATCTTGTTAGGAGCAAGAGTCTTGATAGCACTTGCATTGCCTCTCTTAACGAGCTGACCGTTAGCGTTGTAGATTTCCACCTTGCCCTCAGCAGCGAAGATGTTAGAGATGGCCGTTGCGTTGCCGATAGTCCAAGTGAACTTGATGTCCTTAACATTAGAGTTACCATCCTCGTAATTGATATGACCAGCAGGCAATGTCAAAGTATATGTGCCTTCTGCAGTGATTTCTTCTGCAATTGTGAATCTTGCCCAATTATAGATATCCCAATCGGGACCAAATTCTTCAGTTACATTGTAAGATTTACCTGCAGCATCAGTCAATGATGGGTTGCCAATACCAAATGAAATCTCGCTATGGCTGTCGAAGATGACATCAATAGTCTGAAGACTTGTAACATTTCCTACCTCAGGAGTTATAGTATATTTCTCATTGTCTGCCTCAGCTATAGTATATGTGAAGCTATAGTCCTTATCTGTAGGAGTTCCATCAAGATAAACGCTTGCAGCTGGCAATGTCAGGATATACTCTCCAGGAGCAGTAATCTCTTCATCCATAGAAAGGGTCAACTCATTCGGTTCTTTACCAAAGTTCTGATTCTTAATCTTAACAACAGTTCCGTCAGGATATGTCAGTGTTGGGAATCCGTCACCCCAACCAGCTTCATTTGCGTCATTGAATATAAGGTCGAAATCCTTCAGACTTGCAACTTCACCAGGAACAGGATTAATAGAAACATTGATAGAAGGCATTGGGTTATCACCATTGTCAACAGTTAAATTGAATGTAGCCTCGCGGTTGCTCTTAGTGTTAAAGCCCTGAGCTGTAAGGTCGAGGTTGAACATTCCCTCGGGAACAACAACAGTGTAAGTACCATTCTCTGTAATTTCATTGTTAAAGCTTACAACAACTTCCTTAACGATGTAATCCATGTTGTCTTCCTCGCCTTCGGGGATAACGCTTGTTACGCTAACAGACTTAGCAACAACGTTGCGAGTCTTGTCAAGAATGGTAATGTTATCAAGCCAGCTCGGCTGAATACCATCAGCATATCCAAACTTGATAGTAGAAATCTTCTCAACAGTTGCATCTGGAGCCGGGTCAACCATTGTCACCTCGGGGAGGTTGAACTTGGCGTCAACATATACAGAGATGTATGAACCGTCCTTTTCTCCGTTGTTACCCTTTACAACAAGTCCGTTGGCATCCTTAACGAGAAGGCTGACAACAAAGTTGTGGTAGCTGTTAATGACATCATTAGGAATGGTGATGTTGGCAGTCTTGCCGTCCTCGCTCATTGCTACCTCGCAAGATTCTGTTGCACCCATACCTAATGGAACAAATGCCTCTGCGATAGTCACTACATCGCTGAATGTGAAGCTGATGGTGTTGTCCTCAGCGCTCTCGAGCGAGAAGTTTACCTCGCCCTGACCGTAAAGCAGTTCAGCTGGCTCAACGAGAGTTACAGGGCTGTACTCATAAGCCTTTGTGCCACCGTTTACGATTACCTTCTGTGTGAAGTTGGGCTCACCATTGTTTTTGGCTTCAGTGCTCTCCCAACCAGAGAATACAATCTCATACTGCTTGCCGAGAGTCAGTTCATAGTCTCTTGGAATCCAGAATGTGAATGTACCGTTAACGTTAGACACCTCTGTTGAACGGCTCTTGATGATTTCGCCGCCAACCTCAGCCATTTCCCATGTCATTACGCCGATGTTCTCTGAATTGTCAACCTTGACAACGATGTCGGCATTGCCGATGAGTTTCTCGATGTTCTGGCCAGCGAGCAGGTCAGTAGATGTCTCGCCGAGAACCATGTTGACAGATGAGATGGCAGGCTCTTTTGACTTGATAACAAATGAGAAAGAGATAGCCGCAGGATTGGTGTACTCCATAATATTGTTGAAAGATACAGAGCCCTTCGGAATGTTAAGGGTGTACTTACCTGGCTTTGTGATAGCCTCGGCAATTGAGCAAGTAAGTGCAGTCTTAGATGCATTCTCGCCAGTCTGAAGGTTGGCAACTACATTACCCTCCTCATCCTTAATCTGCGAAACCTTTGCAAATGTCCATTCAGCGGCATCGCATCCATCAAATGTGATGACGAAATTCTTAAGACTTTCCACTTCTCCCTCTGCAGGAGTAATAGAAACAGAAATACCATCTGTTACCTCGTTGCCTGCTACTTCAGCATACGCCTTACCTCCAATGACTGCAAGGAACAGCATTGAAATCATGACGAGCAGACTTTTACGTTTTTGAGTAAATGTTTCTCTCATAGTTTTAATTTTAAATTATAATATAACAAAAATAAATAATTTCGAAATTCGAGGGCAAAGATACACAAAATAATTGATATACAAAAACTTTTAGACAAAAAACTACAAAAAAAAGCATTAACCGCATTATTTGTTACCGCAGTTAATGCTTTTTTATAAGTAAAACACAGATAATTACTTTATCACCTTCTTGGCTGAATTACCTTGCTTCATAATTACAAGCCCTTCGTTGGCAGCACGTCCTCCCACATTATATATATATGTAGGTCCGTTCTGCTCCTCGTCGGCAGTCACTCCGTTGATACCTGTAGTAATCTCGATGTTAGTGCGTGCCGCATTGAGCAACTCTCCGGTAGCCACGTTGATGAGCATCACCGTCACCTTGCAATTTTTGAAGTCCTTCACCTCAGTGATTACATCCATACCCTTGAACGATATTTCGCCCTTGTTCTCCACACCATTCACGATATTCACCGGCAGCAATCCGGTCTGACCATAGTAGTTGTTGGCGGGATAGAAGTTGCGTGCCACATCATTGAAGGTATATGGATATACGGCACTCTTGCCGTAGATGCCTCCAGCCTGCCATTCACCCAGGTTCTCGGCAGTGATATTATACAAGTTATTAATCTGGTATCCTATGAGTTCATCCTCGGTGAATACACAGAAGAGACCCATGTTGGCATTCTCCACGTCAAGGGCGAAGCGCACGTTGAACGGAATTTTCATCACGTCATTATCCTTGTTGTAAGAAGCCGACACGCTGATGTCAGCGTCAGCCGGGAATCCCATGAGATAATTCACCCTGTCGAGCCAGCAGTCAGCATCGGGCGAAACGAAAGAGTATTTGCTCTCACCCGCAACGACTTCACGGTACATTGGTGAGCTTATTCCCTGATAACGGTTGATGATAGCCATAGGCGCACCAGCCAGTCCGAGGAACGACTGAGTGTAAGATGTCATGCCACTCTCATAGCTGTCGCCGGTATATGTATGATAGCACAAAGGTATCACATTCTCGCCATAAATACGCTCAAGATTCTCCATAGCGAGATGTCCCAACGGGCAGTTAGAGCAGTCCTGACCTGTTTCCTCCTCCACAACCACACGTCTTGTGGTCTTGAACGAGAGGTTCTTCAAGCCAACCGCCATCTCATACTCGGTCTCGCCATCGTTGAGGTCAACATCCACATAGAACACATTCTGCTTACCCACTTCGAGCGGCAGTTCCTTGGTGAACTCAAACTCCATTGTGTCGTCCTTCTTCAGTTCAAGTCCGCTCTTCACCAGTTCATCAACAATGTTTCTCTTCGAGTCGAGCAGTTGCAGTTTCACCTGGTTATAAGTCTTCTCCTCGTTAAGGATCTTGATTTCACCCCTCACCTTCTGCGAAGTGGCGGCAATCTGATATGCCTCAAGTCCCTTCAGTCCGACCTGCACGTCAAATACCTGACTGACAGTGACATCTGTCAAGAAGAGGGCACTCTGATTAGTGTTCTCGTTTACAAAGGCGATATACACCTTCTTGCCCGAATAGTCGGCAAGGTTAACAGAATACTCCTTCCAGTTGCCTTCGAGAGTACCCGTAGCACCTGGAACCATCTGCTCGTTGAACACCACGTCACCTTCGCTCTTGAACTTTGCTATCACGTCAGCGTCGAGGTCGTTAATCTGTTCGTCGGTAGCCCAAACAACTACCTTGAGCATATCTGTGAATCCGGGCTGATAGCCCTGTCCCTTGAATGAGAGGAACACATTCTTTCCGGTTATCTCCAACTGTGGCGTAACCAACCAGTCATCCGACTTACCATTGGGCACATATTTCGAGTGCGACATGGCGCACTTGTTGGAATAGTCGTCATCAGCAGCCCATGTCCAACCGATGCCCTTTGCAAATCCATATTCCTTAAAAGCAGAAGTTGGAGTCTTGTTGTCACCGTCAAACTGCATCATGCTTCCGAGCGCCAGTTCGAAGTTCTCCTTGAAGATGTTGGTGTCGTCACTTTCGTATGTACGCTCATATACACCCTCGTAAGTCACGCTGCACTCCTCGTTCTTAACGCTACCGCTGAGGTCAGTGACAGCACCGGCAGGCAGAACCACCTTATAGGTATTACCTTTATATAAATATTGTGTAGCCGTAGGATACAACATCACCTGCTTGTATGTCTCTGTTGTTTTTCCTGCAAGAATGTTCAGCTCAGCCACAGGAGCATCTTCTCCCACCTTATACAGATAACCCTTTGCGTCGGCAGGAACAGCCACTTCAGCATCGAAAGAGAATACCACCGGACTGGTCAGCATGTCAAACTCACCCATTGTACTTCCATTTTCGGGCGATACGGCAGTGTTCGTAAGAGCCGAAGCACCATATCCCTTGTATTTGATAACGATTTCCTCGTTAGTGCGTGTCTTGTCGCCCTTCAGGCATATTTTTCCTGCGGGAATGACAACAGTATAATCCTTCCCGTCTTCAAGTTTATACGTTCTGAATCCGATGTTGACAATCTTTGAGTTGTTGGCATTCACCGAGAACTCGATACCGGTTTTCACCACCTCACCATTCTCGTCCCTAAGCTCCACATCATCGTCAGCTCCGAGCACCTCGATATTTCTGCTGAAAGTAAGCGTGATGTTTGACACCTTGGCCATGGCGGCGCCTTCGAGAGGCGACACGGTGAACTTCTTCAGCAGGTTAACCTTCTCGCAAGCCTTGCCGAATGTTTCGGGCAGTGTGACGTGATAGTTCTCCGAGTTGATATAAGCAATAGACACCATCGACTTGCAGTCGGCTGAAACACCGATGGTCAGACCAGAGGCCTGATATCCCGTGTGGTTATAATAGTTGATGCCATACACCTGGCTGAGCAGTTCGTCCATACCATACCAGAATCCGTTGTGGCGTATATACAGTGAGCGGCTTGGGTTAACAGCAGGAGTGGCGGCATAAACGGTACCCTCGTTGTCGATGCTCACGCATCCCTTGTCAATATCCTCCGCATCAAGATAGTATTCCATTTCCTTGGTCTCGGTGTTATAGCGGAATGGAGCCCTCTCGTCGGCCATGGTGTAGAGCACACCGGCAATCCACTTGCCGTTGGGGCTTACGCAGATACCGTCGAGTCCATACACATTATCATGCTTCGGAGTATATTTGATGTTGGCATTCTCGTCAAAGTCAAATACCACCGGATCGAACGTCGAGGTCTCGCGGTCGTAGAAGAAATACACCACGTCCTGCGGATAGCTGAAACTGATACATCCGCAGATATAACGTCCGTCGGCAGACAGTCCCGTAAAGCGGGTCATGTTCTGATATTCGTTTGAAGTGTCATACTTTGGAATGTTCACAGGTATAATCTTGCCAGTGGTCAAGTCCCACATCACCGGCTCTTCATAAAGCCAGTCGGAGCTTCTGTTGCAAGTACCCACTGCATACTTGCCGTCAGGAGTAACCGCGTTGATACGTCCAGCGTCGCATCCCTCAGGAATAGCCACCTTGGTCCACTCCTTCGTTTGGGGATTCCATGTAGCGGGATAACCGTTGTAGGAACCCACAACCATCTTACCGTCATCGGTCACGTCGCCCGCATTGCTGACGATAGCTCCGTTTTCATCGGCGAGATTAGTGATTTCCTTAGTCTCAAGATTAATAAGTTTCGGGTAAGCATCCTGAGACGTTGCATCATTGGCTCCGTATGCGATGGCCCATTTACCATTATCGGAAAGGGCACGGAATGTGGAGCCGTCACTCATGGTATAAGGAGTGAGCACGGCACCAGAGTTAGTCTGTGCCTTGGCAGTCAATATACCGAACACACTTGCCACCAGCAAGCATGCCTTGGCTAACAATCCAATTTTTAACATAGTATTATTACTTAATAAAATTAAATTTTCGTGCAAAGTTACACTATAAATATTTATTTTTCAAAATAATGGCACTTTTTCTAAGGAAATAAAGCATTATTTAATAGAAATTGTGTAATTTTGCAGCAAAAACATAGAGAAAAATGAAACACTTAAGATTTTTGTTAGCCTTAATGCTAATCATGGTATGCACGACGGTGTCGGCGCAGTTACCCTCAGTGATGTTGAAGACTCTCGACGGCAAGACTGTCGATACGTCCAAGCTCAACAACAACGGCAAGCCGTTTATCATCAGTTTCTTCGCCACATGGTGCAAGCCCTGCAACCGTGAGCTAAAGGCCATCCACGAGCAGTATGCCGAATGGCAGGAGGAAACCGGAGTGAAAGTTATCGCCATCAGTATCGACCAGGCACAGAACATCAACAAGGTTAAGCCATTGGTGGATAGCGAGGAGTGGGAATATGAGATTCTTCTCGACCCCAACAGCGAGTTCCGCCGTGCGATGGGAGTGCAGATGATTCCCCACGTGTTTATCATCGGTGGTGACGGGACTATTGTGGAGTCACGCTCGGGATATACCGACGGAGGCGAGAACCACCTTATCGAGAAGGTTAGGGAACTGGTGAAGTGAATTAAGAATTAAAGGTTAAGAATTAAGAATTAGGGATTAGGAATTGTTATGGGAATTACACCATTCTCCATTAGGACTATTGGCTTGATGCTTGCGGGTCTTGCGTTTTCTTCCTCAGCCCTGGCACAGGAGGGCGAAAAGAAGGACAAGGACTATCTCGTATTGCACGGAAGCATACAGAGCGACATACTGATGCCGGAGGTTGACAACAAGATAGGCACCGGCACTTACAAGGACGATATTCTCACGAATACATACGCAGAACTGACCCTTGCGTCGAAACACTTCGAGGTGGGCGGACGTTTCGAGTTTCTCGAGCATCCACTGCCAGGATTCGAGAATGACTTCAATGGTTGGGGTGTGCCGCATATATATGCCAAGTACAACTCAGGCAAAGGCATCGAGGTGACACTCGGTGATGTGTATGACCAGTTCGGCAGCGGACTTATCTTCCGCACCTACGAGGAGCGCAGCCTCGGCATCGACAATGCCATCCGAGGCGGGCGCGTGAACATCAGCGCACTTAAAGGTGTGAGGTTTAAGGCTCTTGGCGGTGTGCAGCGCAGATACTGGGACTGGGATACTGACTCATGGGTGGCAGGCACCGACCTCGAAATCGACATCAACCAGTATAGCCAGAAGATGCGCGACAACAACGTGTCGTGGACAATCGGCGGCTCTTACGTCTTCCTCAACTATGAGAAAAACGACCAGGTAGTCATCCCCGGCACAAACTATGAGCTAAACTTGCCCTCAAACGTCAACGCCTTCGACGTACGTTCGAGCCTTACCGTGGGCAACTACAACATCCTCGCCGAATATGCCTGGCGCACTCAAGACCCGTCGTTCGACAACGGCTATATCTACCGCCGCGGTTCAGCCGTACTGCTCTCCGCCTCTTATTCATCCAAGGGAGTGAGTGCCTTGGTCCAGGCAAAGCGCAGCGAGAACATGTCGTTCCGCTCTAACCGCTCGATAACCGGTATTTCTGGATTCATCAACAACATGCCTGCATTTGCCTATCAGCACACCTACTCACTGCCCGCCCTTTATCCATACGCCACACAGGCGGCTCCCGGCGAATGGGCATTCCAAGGCGAGTTTGGTTATAACTTCAAGCGTCACACAGCCCTTGGAGGCAAATACGGCACCAAGATGAAGCTCAACATAAGCCATATCCGCGGATTGGACAAGTCTCCCGTAGAGCCGGTAAACGGCACCTTGATGGGAACCGACGGCTATGAGACCAGTTTCTTCAAGACTGGCGACCTGTATTATCAGGATATCAACGTGCAGATGGAGAAGAAACTCAGCAAGAGTTTCAAGCTCAACCTCATGTACATGAACCAGAAATACAACAAGACAGTCATCGAGGGCGAGGGAGGCATGGTGAAGTCCAACATCGCAGTGGCAGAAGGAAAATACCAGATAAACAAAAAGTTCACCCTGCGCAGCGAGTTGCAATACCTCTGGACAAACCAAGACCAGGGCGACTGGGCATTCGGATTGGTTGAGTTGTCGGCACTGCCCTATCTGATGTTCACACTGAGTGACATGTGGAACACCGGCGAGACCAACCAGCACTACTATATGGGCAGCGTGACCGCCACCTACAAGGCCCACCGCCTGATGCTTGGCTATGGCCGCACCCGTGCTGGCTACAACTGCTCGGGTGGTGTATGCCGTTATGTGCCCGCAAGCAAGGGAGTGAACATTTCGTATAACTACACCTTCTAAACCTATTTTTATATAATATGAAATTCAACAGAATATTTATAGCCTTGGCTCTTGCTGCCGTTTCGTTCACTGCATGCGACGAAGTGGATGAGGCAGACAGATTCAAGGAATTGGAAAAGATTGAGAGCAAGAGGACAGTGCTTCTTGAGGACTTCACAGGCCAGTTATGTACCAACTGTCCCGATGGACACCGCCTTATAGCAAACCTGCAGAAACAGTATGGCGAGAATATTATCGCAGTGGGAATACATGCAGGGGAATTTGGAATAGCCGAGGGAAGCAACCCCAATCTTTTGGGTCTTATGCAGCCAGAAGGTAATGAATATGCCAAGAAGGCAGGCGTACAAACTTATCCAGCCGGTGTAGTTGACCGTTGCGGCAGTCCTCTTACTTACACAGGATGGGCAGCAGCAGTGCGCAATGAGATGAGCAAGGAGTCAAAGCTCAACATCGAGGTCAGTGCCAAGCTCAACGGCGACAAGATTGACATTTCCACACAACTAAAGCCAAATGCCGACGCAAAAGGCAAGTTGCAGCTATGGATTACAGAAAACGGAATAACCGCATTCCAGTTGGACAATGGCAATTACCTTATGGATTATGTACACAACCATGTATATCGAGCCTCTGTCAACGGCACTTGGGGCGAGGATATATCATTAAGTGCAAATGTATTCCCGGCATTATCTCATTCAATAGCCCTTAAAGAAGATTGGAATAAGGAAAATCTTGCGGTAGTGGCATTTGTGTATAATGATGCGGAAGGCGTTTTGCAGGCTGCGGAATGTAAGGTAACAGAATAATTAATGTAAGGTAACAGAATAATTATTAAACAAAATATTAAGCTTATGAAGAAGATTTTTACTCTTATTATCGCTCTTGCCATGACATCCATGGCAAATGCGCAACTGCATTTCATACACGACGGTCAGGAAATAGAAAGCGGTTCAACCTTCGTGTCATCTCATCTGAATGATTTCTATAAGAATGTCTTGGGCAAATTGGTTATTGAACCCGAGATTTTCCTCAAGAGTGATGTTGACGCAAGCAATATGATTGTTGAGGCAAAAACCACAAACGATGTCGAGTTCCAATTCTGTTTCGGTGTAAAGTGCTCCACAGCAAAAGAGCACAGTATTGAAGATGCAATTATTAAGGACAAACTAAATGACCTTCAGATTCACGCAGGTAGCGCTACCACTCCATTGGAAACAGTTCTAACCTGCAAGGTTTTTATTAAAGCATACTATAAGGGCAAGGAAAGCGAAGCCGTTACACTCAACCTCATTATGAGTAATGACCCTGAGGTCCTTTCAGGCATCAACGGTGTGGAGGCAGACAACAATGCCCCCATTCAGACTTACAATGTAGGAGGTCGTACTTCAGCAAATGGCAAGGGGCTTGTTATAGTTAAGCAAGGCAATACTGTTAAGAAGGTGGTTAGGTAATTCATTAGCCTAATGATATTAGCTTCCTAATATTATCACAATAGTCATTATAAATACCTAACTCTATTGCCACCTTTGCCACCCACCACATCCAGCACCCTCATTATCAATCTATTGAAGAGTGACAAAAGGGTGACAAAGGGATGGCATAAGTGATAGAAGAAAGGTGTTATAACTGCAAAACCGTTGATATTTCACATAAATTCACTAAAAAAAGGGCGTCTTCGAGACAAGACGCCCTTTTTTTAGTTCTCAAACTATAGTATTTTAGACACGTATCAGAAATACACCTTACGTGTAGCTCTCTCGTTCTTCACAATCTTTATGCCCTTGGCGTTACCCTTGACCTGAGTGCCATCAAGAGAATAAATCTTGGTGGAACCATTGGCTGCGTTATCAGTCTTCACACTCTCAATGCCAGTGGCAAACTTATAGTCATCATCAAAGACAGCATTGCCCGTGCCATCCACACGCAGAGTGAAATACTGCGCACCACCTATTGTCCTCACCGGTTGCCACTCTACATCGCGGTTGTCCTTTGAGGCGAGATACACGTAATATACAGTGTTGGGGTCGAAACTGCAATTAGACAATGTGGTGGAAGTGGCACTCAATCCAGTACCAAAGTCAAACTCAAGTATTTGTCCACCCGTAAGGTTGATAAATCCCACTTCGCCCGTAGCCTCCTTCTCAAGCACAAGTCCCAGTTCACCGGTAAACTTGCCCTTCTCAAAGTTATACAATCCTCCGGGAATAGAGATGGAGAGGGAGTTTGCCGTAGGGTTATACTTGATTGAATAAGGCTTGTCGGTAATCCATGAGCTTTCAAACCTGTCGGTTGACAAGGCGTATGGATGGGCGGTGACCACTCCGAGGTTGTAGCTGAAGTTATACTTCGAGCCACGCAGGTAGTCCATGGAGTAATATCCGTTGTCAACACCAATCCATCCCCACTCTATAGCCACCTTTCCCTCGGCATCCCAACCATGGGCAACGAAGATGTGACCGTAGCCGGTTGCTGCGTCATTACCGAAGAGCAACACGGGATATCCCTTCTCAAGCTCACCGTGGATCATAGCGTCCCAGTCCTCCTTGACGAAGAAATCCTCATAGAACAGTTTCACGCTCTCGTCGGGAAACTGGAAGCAGTTTACCAATGCGAGAGGCACATTCTGGGTATAGGCAGAACTGGAGTAGTTATACACCATATTCACTGCATATCCACAGTCGCGCATCAGCGTAGCCACTGCCCTGCCCTGCGAAGGCGAATAGGCTGCATATCCGTCGAGCTTGTCAGAACCGTCGGTACTGTACTGACCATAGCGGTCCTTAAGATTCCAGGTATAAGTGGAGGTGACTCTCTCGCTGCGATATGTCTTTCCGTTATCCACACTGTATGTTCCTGTGAAATCCACCGAACTTGGATACTTATGATAGTTGAGAAGCTCAGAAAGAGTTACGGCACCACAGCCCGCGGCACACTTCGTGTTGCCTATTTCGGGTGTGTAGGCATAATATGGCATTGTCTCCTGTCCCCATTCGGTAGTCATGAGAGGCTCAACGACAGAAAGAGCCGAAGCCCTTTTGGGAGCAGGCACCTCTCCGTTGTCAATCATCTCCTGCATACCAGCCGCAGTAGCGGAAAGCCACCAGTTGAAAGCCGGAGAATGGTTGGTGGAAAGGAAATTGCCCTTGGCACAGGCAAGCACAGGAGTGAAACGGTCGTCGCGACTTACGATAACAAATGACGAGTTGCCATTGGAATAGACATTATATGTATTGTCCGACTTCACCAACGACACGTCAACAAGCTGCATCGCCCTGTTGCCAGAGGAAGCACCGTTCTGTGTCTTGAGGGCCTGCAGTGCCAATTGCTGCATCTCTGCAGCGGATCTCTCCGCTGCAGAAACGTTCATACCGGCTAATAATGCCAGTAAGGATATAATCAAATTCTTGTTCTTCATAATACAATAACTTATTTAAGCGTTACAAAACCATTGAAATTATATCTAATGTTGTATAGGTGGTTCTTGATCGTGGATGTAGGGAACTTGGTGACGTTCTTTATCTCCTTGGGCTGGAGTCCACGCTCGGCGGCAGCCTTTGCCCTTGCCACTGACATGGCACGCTCGGCAGCCTCCTTGGCCGGACCGGTAACCTCGAATGCCTCGTAGCCCACTGCATCTGACATATAACCGTCTGATACATAGTAAACGAGCGAGAAGCAATACATGCCATCGTCGAAGTAGCTCTTGTCGGTAATGCCAAGTTCGGGATAGTTTGAAGCATCGCCAACATAAACCATACCGTACTGAGTGTCATAGAATCCCGTAGCCTGGTCATCTACCACAATGTTTCCTTCGCCGTCCATGGTAAAGGTGAAGCCACGGTCGCTATAAGCCCAAGGCGCAATCTTGAACTTGGTCGGGTCTTCATTAGCCACATAGAGAGTCACGCCCTCATCCACCTGGTTCTCCTCGGCAGTACCGAAGAAGAGTGCATAGTAATAGTTACCAGTGTTAATAGCCTTCCATGAAAGAGCCGCTGCTGCCTTGCATGTAAACTGCAGGTAATAGAATCCCGTGGCATTTCCTTCAGAGTCGTATCCCACGGCTACAAGGGTGTATTTGCCTTCCCTTGGCAATGACACCGCCTTATGTCCGCCTTCTGCCGTCTCTGTGGATGCGAGAGAACCCGAAACGATTCTTTGTGCAGCCACGTTGGCGTCGCTCTCCTGCAGAGTTCCGTCCAACACTGCATACTTCACCTTGGCAATATCCTCGCCTAATGCAAACATAAACACTTGTCCATACTGGTTGTCATTAGCATAAGACGCCACATCGGTGATGGTTATTGTATAGTCACCGATAACATATCCCGGCAACTGTATCACCTCTGGACCATAACCGATACATCCGTCTGCCACGAAATATGCCATGTTAACAGTTATCTGTCCCTTGGTAGTGTCATATCCCTGGGGGAAATAGTCGTAGGTGACATCCTGTCCGGCAACATCCTTCCAATAGCGATAAGAGTCCATCACCGAGATAGGACCGTATGTAGGATGGGTGTCACCGGTCCACGTCTTGTCGCATGTGAAGATATTGGTGTTTCTGTCCCAGTTGACCACGAGGTCGCACTCATTATACCAACCCCTTAAGAGCAGTTGTGCCTTGGAGCTGTCGTCGAGCGACTCGCGATAGTGAACCGGCTGATAGTAAGAGCCGAAGCCCAAGCTGCTATAAGTATATGTTGGCAGGGTGCCGTTGCATATAATCTTGGTATCAGCATATCCTCCTGCAGCATATTCCGCAAAGGCGGCATCCCACTGCTCGTATGTGGTGATTCCTTCAGGATATTTCCATCCAAGGGGTTCCCATTCTGTCCAGGGAGAGAACATAATCTTTACTGTAGTGGAGTCGCTACCATAGATAGTCGTTTCGTCCTTCAGTCTCAGCGAGACAGGATAGACGGTATTGTTCTTCAGTGATGCGAAGTCAAAGCTGATGGTGAGCTTCGCCACATTCTCGCCGTCGGCAAACGACACACTCGAGGGGATGGTGAACAAGCCAGCCTCGTCGGAAGACTCGATATTCACAGTGAGAGCACCTTCGGTCTTCACACGTCTCACCTCCACATCCACACTGTTCTGTCCTTCGTCGATATTGAACTCGGTAGCCATATCCGAAGAGAAATAGACCTGTGCGTTGTCGGGCTTGCCCACCATCTGATAGTCGTCAGACGAGCAGGAGGCCAGACCGATGACAGCAAGCAGTGCCGTCAACGCCATTGTTATGGATTTGTATGTTTTCATCTTGCTTGATATTTGTCGGTTAATAATTAGCGGGAGCATATATACCCATCTGTGCAGTGCTTACGTCAATGCTCATCGTGGGGTCGGGATTGTTCTGGTCCTTCACGGCCTTGTTCACCTGCACCTCAGCGTTGGGAATGACATAGTTCCAGTTGGGTTTCATGCCCTGTGCATTAATATAATAGATGTTCGCGGGTGCGTTTGTACCTTTATAATACTGCATCACTCCCGGCTGTATGCGCTTGGCAGAGGGGAAGGCGTTGCCCTCTCCCCAGAATTCTATCCTCATCTGGTCGAGCACTGCCAACTGCATGTCTCTTTCATTGTCAACCACCTTGTTATACGCCGGGTCGCGGTATTTCCTTACCCAGTCGTTGAGCAATTCCATACCTTCATACACGCTCTTGCTCATACCAGCAGCCTCAGCCCTTATGAGATACATCTCCTCAAGTCGCATGAATGGCACGTCGGTGGCAGCACCTACAGAATAAGTCTTGGTGTCTCCGCTGGCACAACGGAACTTGAGGGCGAGATAGTCGGGAGCATTGGCAATGAAGTCCTCGTCGCGTGATGTCTGATAGTCACCCTTCTTGCGGTTGGGGTCGAGGAACTGCTTGCGGCGATAGTCGTTCACTCCCATCTTGTCATATAGTGACTTGTCGATTATGGGCTGTGTAAGATTAGAGTAGCTCCACTCAGCCTCACCTGAAAGCATACCGGCAAGGTTGCTCAGGTTGTTGAGGTTTTCTGCAGAGTAGTGACCGTACCACATCCATCCGCTTGTAGCCATGGCAAAGGCGGTGTTGGCATTGGTAAGCTCGCTCTTGCTCATCATCTCGGCACCCTGCTTCTCGGCAGTCTCGATTGCGAGGTTAGCGTATGTATATGCCTCGTCATACTGCTCATCCCAGAGATACACCTTCGCCTTAAGTCCATATACTACGGCAAGGTCTGGTGCAGTGTGTGTTGTGGTTGTGTAACCTGTGGTCTTGAATATCTCCTCAGCCTTGTCGAGGTCGGCGAGTATGAACTTCATCATTTCCTCGTGGGTGACACGTGGATTGTTGGCAGACTCCTTCTCGGTTGTCTCGTCAGTGACGATAGGCACCGTGAGTCCGAGCACCTTTGAGCAGTCGGTATAGATATTTGCCTTGGGCTCGTAGGTTACCATTAGCATATAGTAGTCGAAGGCACGGCAGGCATAAGCCATTGCCACATAGTTGTCATCGGTCTTAGTGGGATTCTCCATAGCCTTGTATGCACGTATGACATCGTTAGCCGACTTCACGTACATATACAATGTACGCCAGGGCAGGTAGGCATAATAGCCTGTAGAACCCATGTTCTCGTTCATACAGTTGTATGCCCTGAACCAGTCATATCCCGAGTTGCTTCCTCCGGGATACATGTCACCCATCATCTCGGTGAATGAAATCATGAACATCGGATATGACATGTCGCTCTCGTGGGTATTTGTACCATACACGAGATAGCCTTGTGTCATCTGCGTAGAGATACCGTTGACGGCACTCTCAAGTCCGGCACTCACGATCTGGTCTTCGGTGATTGAACCATCAGCGGGAGAAGTTTCCTCTATACATCCCGTAACGGTCAGCATCATCGATGCCGCCAAAGCCAGTCCGTATATCTTATTATTATTAAATATCTTCATCATTCTTAATTATTAATTTTTAATTCTTAATTATAATCAGAATTGCACCGTCAGTCCTCCCGAGATTGTTCTCATCGGAGAGTAAGTTGTTGAATTGGATGCAGAACTATATGAGAGGCGTGGGTCGAATCCCTTGCGTGCAGAGAAATACACCACATTCTCACAAGCCACATACAGGCGCAGGCTATTGAGCATCAGTTTCTTGGTTATTGACGTCGGGAAGGTGTAGCCGAAGTTGATGTTGTTGATGTTCAGATAGCTCGACGATGTGAGGAAGCGGGTTGAAGTGCCTGAAGAATACAAGTCGCCATACTGGAATCTCGGGATACTTGAAGTGGTGTTCTCCGGTGTCCAGGCATCAAGCAAGTCCTTGTGGAAGTTGCGTCCGCCCAATGAACTTGACGGGCTTGCCATAAACGAGGCGTAGCTTGCGTCGAGTGTCTTGCCGCCAAGCTGGTAGGTGCAGTTCACCGAAAGGTCGAAACCGTAGAACCTTACTGTTGTTCCGAATCCTCCCTGCCACTTGGGCACTGTGCTTTCCTCGGTCACGTAGTAGTCAGCCTCGGCATAGGAGGTTGTTTTCTCGCGACCGGTCCAGATGGGATATCCTTTGGCATCAAGCACGAGGTTCTTGTTCTCGTCAAGCTGATAAGTGTTTTTCCACCACATCGACTCTCCCGTTTCGGGGTTCACGCCGGCATAGTCCTTGATGTTCCAGGTGTAGATCGACTGTCCCTCTGCAATGAAGAAGCTGCCGCTTGAATATCCGTCGATTCTCTTGCCGTCGGTGGTATAATAATAAGAGGTCTTATGCTCGTCGTCGAGCTTGGTGATGCGGTTCTTGATAGTGGAGAGGTTGACATTGAAGTCCCATCTCAGGTTGCGGCGATTAAGTATGTTGAGCTGCAGGTCGAGTTCAAGACCTGAGTTATATAGGTCGCCGAGGTTAGCGTAATATCCTGTATATCCGATAGATGGGGCTGTGGTGTATGCCATGAGCATGTCTGTGGTGGTGCGGCGATAATACTCGATGCTACCGCTGAGACGCTTGAAGATGTCAAACTCGATACCGGCGTTGAAGTTGGTCTGGGTCTCCCATGTGATGTCCTTGTTACCCTTTGACGAGAATGAGATACCCACCTTGTCGTTTGAGTTGACAATACTGTACATGTCGGAATACAGGAAGTTGTTGATGTTGTCGTTACCCTGTGAACCGATAGACGCCTTCACCTTAAGCATGTCAATCCATGATGACTTGAACCAATTCTCCTTGGATAGAATCCACGCTCCACCGAGTGACCAGAAAGAACCCCAACGGTGGTCGGGGTGGAAACGGCTTGATGCGTCGCGGCGGAATGAAGCCGAACCGAAGATTCGTCCGTCGTAGTCATACTGCACCCTGCCGAGATACCCCTCGTTGTTGTATCTCTGATTGTATGAACCGGCGTTCTTGCCGTCAACGATTGCCTCGTTGAGTTCAGAACTGGTGGATGAGAATATGTTTGTCTTAGTTGCCGACAACACGTACGCACGGCTGTCATAATATTCGTGACCTACCATCACGTTGAGGTTATGCATCTCTCCGATGGTGGTGGTATAGTTGAGTATCTGCTGTAGGTTGTAGTTCACTGTGCGGGCATGCGACTTCATGATATATCCGCCCATAGAGTCAAACTGTCCGTAGAACTTGTTATTTACACCCGTACTGCGGCTTTCGTCGAGGTTGTATGTTCCGTTTACAGTGAGGGTGAGTCCCTCCATGAATGTGATGTCGGCAAATCCGTTAAGCGAATAAGCGTTACCTTCGGCATTGCGCTTATTAAGCAGCACATCCATAAGAGGGTTGGCATCGGGCATAAAGGGACGGTCGCATCCTGCGTTCATACCGTTACCGTAGTCATATATCTTATATCCATTGTCGTCAATCATCGGCGTACCGTCGGCATTGCGCAGGTAAAGCGGATAGATAGGCGCCATCTGTGTGGTGAATGCCCAGATGTTACCTGTGGATGATGTCGAACCATTGTCGCTCAGCGAGTTGCTGTCATATCTTGCGAATGACATGTTAGCTCCCACCTTTGCCCATTTCTTCACCTGATAATCACCGCGCATACGGGCAGAGAGACGCTTGTAGTCGCTGTTATATGAAATACCCTGGTTGTCGAGGTAGCCGAGAGATACATAGAAGGTGGAACGGTCGGTGGAACCGTTGAACGATAGATTGTATTCCTGGCGCAAACCGTTGCGTGTGGCCTCATCCTCCCAGTTGTCGGGAGTGAGCAGATACTGCTGACCCTTATATGTAACGACATTGCCGAGGGTGGCATTGGGGTTAAGGCGACCGTCGGAACCAATCAGATACTGGCCTTCGGGGATATTCCAGATGTTATATCCAAGTCCTCCCTGGTCGGAACTGCCGGTGAGCACGCCGTTGGCGCTTGCCCATGCCTCAGAGGCTGACTGTCCGCTTGCGAGGTAGCTGTTCTTGAGAGCCTCATACTGCATCTCGTAATACTGGGCAGGACTTGTCACCACGTCATAATGCTGCAGTGCACGGCTGTTGCTACCCCATTTTGCGTCGAAGGTGATGATTGCATCCTGCCCCTTCTTAGCCTGCTTGGTGGTGATAATAATCACACCGTTGGCACCACGTGCACCGTAAAGGGCTGACGAGGCGGCATCCTTGAGCACTGTCATGCTCTCGACGTCGCTTGGATTGATGTTGTTGATGTCGCCACTGTAGGGAGCGCCATCCACGATAACAAGAGGATTAAGTCCGGCATTCAGAGAACTGAATCCACGCACACGGATAGTGGGTGAAGAGCCCGGGCCTCCATTGGAAGAAGTGAGAGTCACACCTGCAACAGCACCGGCAAGTGCTGATGTGACATCCGACACCTGCGACTGCTCCAGTTTTTCGGAATTGACGACCTTGGCAGAACCGGTAAAGGCAGATTTCTTGGCCTTACCGAAAGCCACGACCATCACTTCCTCAAGGCTATGCTGGTCGGGGTCCATCACAACCTTCATGTTGGCAGTTGCGTTTTTCTTGGTGGTTAACATACCGATGTAGGAAAACTCCAACATCGCATTCGCTTTCTGGACTTCAAGAGTAAAATGTCCATTGACGTCAGTGACTGTTCCCGTGTTTGTTCCAACGATTTTTACTGAGGCGCCGATTAGCGGTTCCCCATCCTCACTGGAAATAACGGTACCAGACACTTTTGTTTGTGCCATGACCATTCCTATACACAGGAACAGGCATGCCAAAAGCATTTGGATTCTTTTTTTCATAATATTATTTACGTAAATATATATAATTCTCAAAATTGGCGGCAAAATTAATCATTTTTAGCCAATTAGCAAAGGTTTTTCACAAGAAATATGCTTTTTTATTTGTTTTTCATTGGAACACAGAGACACAAAGAAAAAAACTGGGCTCTGCGACTCTGTGTTCCAATGAAAAACCTACCATTTCCAGCTTTGAGTATATGTAGCAGCCTCAACCTTGTTTTCCACATCATCGGGGAGGTTGCAGAAGAAGTCTATGCCCGTAAGTTCTTCCAGTTTGTCGATGGAAATGACATATTTCTTGAGGTCATCCTTACTGCGGTCAACATTCTCGTTGAGAGCCCAAAATGCGAGAGCCTTATATCCCTCACTGTTTTTATACAGTATAGCCATATAGAAATACTTTGGCACAATGAGTTGTCCCTTCACCCTTTCGATGATATTCTGCTCATCGTCGATAGTTCCACCCTTACATACGTACATGGTGTCCGTGGCAGGCGAGTTGTCTATCCATTTTCTCATCCTGCTTTCCATCTCCGCCCATAATTTTTGGTTAAATTTGGGGTATTGCGGCTGCATGTTGGTGAGATAGAATGTCTGCTTGTTTGCTTGAGTTGAATATTGTCTGTCGGCCGAAGGACAGATATGTCCGTGGTCATATCCTGAGCCTCTAAAGAGGTCTTCATCCCAATACATCTTGATACCAGTCTTGGCTTCTATAGCCTGCAGATCCTCGTCAAACGGGTATTGTGGATTACCCTCATATCGTCCGGCATTACCTCCATATCCATTATACATCTGATAGCACGACCATCGTTGAGACATCTTGCCATAGTCCCACTCCGTGCAGAAGTTGAGTCCGAAGGCATCATCCGTTTTATGTACTATTACTACACTGTTTCCACCGTTTAGCCGTGGAAATTCGAGTCTTGCCACCTCTGGCTGTTCTGCGTTATTATTCTTATTAACGTTGAGCACCTTTTGGTTGTTGCCACCACCTGAGGTTCCCCCCAGGTCATCATCGTCAGAGCCACAAGCCGCCACCATGAACATGGCGGCGGCGAGCAGCATATAGATTTTTATATTCTTCATCAAAATATGATTATCCTCGATTTATTATTACTTGATAATCTTCTTGCCATTAACGATATTGATACCCTTAGAGAGCTTGTTGACACGCTGTCCTGCTACGTTATATACGGCTCCGTCATTGATTGTCTCAGCCTTAATGTTAGAGATGCCGGTAGTAACACCATTAAGAGAGTAGATGCTTGAACCAGTC
>JALERP010000163.1 GCA_022764085.1 Prevotella sp. | reverse complement strand
GTCGTTTGCATATACTTTGTCCTCAAAGACGATATCCTGATTACCAAACAGCATTCCGCCATAGTTCATCTTCATTCCAAGAGAATGGTTCTCATTAATCTGCCAGTTCAATCCGAGATCGCCGCTTATTCCGCTATTGTGACCAATGAAAGCGAAAGGACCTTCCATCTGGTTATGCTTTACGCTGCCATCTGGCATCTTGACGAATGTGTTACCGCTCATACGGTCGCTTACCTGATAGCTACGCTGATTGTAATAGACAATTTTTCCTATGAAATCCAAGCCTCCTGTGCGATAGTTGAGGTCGAGAACCGACCATGACGGGGCGAAATCGTGGTTGTCGTATATTTGTTGCTGAGCCTGACTCGTAAGCGCATAACTGAAACCATCGCCCTGTCGCTTTACAGTGCGGATACGCACTACACATCTCACCTCGCCACCATATTCGGCACCGGGATTGCTTACGACGTCTATCGACTTGATGTCTTCCGACATAAGGTTGCGGAGCTCCGAGTCGTCGGTCACCTTTCTGCCGTTTATATAATAGACGGGTGTGCCACGTCCAATTACTTCCAGATTCCCGTTTTTGGTAATCATTCCTGGGACTTTGGCAAGCACCTCAAGTGAATTGCCCGCATGTTCAAGTATCGAACCGGCGACTGTAGTTACTACTGCATCGCCAAGGAGCTTTGTCTTTGGAAGAGTTTTACTTACAACTATTTCGTTCAGCAAATTAGCTTCAATCTGCATCTTTATTGTCTGTGATGTAGTGAATGCAGAAACTGGCAGGTTCTTCGTTCCATATCCTATGGAGGAAATCTGTATGAAGTCGCCCGCATTCTTTCTTTCGATGCAGAACTGTCCCTTCGCGTCAGTTATGCATCCTGCCACGATGGAAGAGTCGGGAAGGGAACGGAGTGAGACTGTGGCAAACTCCATCGGTTGTCCTTCCTCGTCAGTTACTCTTCCAATAAGATTCTGTGCTCTTAGTTGGCATATTGTTGCCAATAAGATAATGATAGTTGATGTTGCTCTTTTCATAATCGATAATTTTGGTTGTTTGCCTATTTGACGCGATGAAATCATGTTTTGTTGCAAGGTCTCGCATTTTTTTCTTTTGTCCTATTTTAAGCGCCATGTCAGATGCAGCAGACAATAGGAGGGGATGATGTTGTAGAAGGTCTCGGTTTTGCCTTGTGCATTGATGGTGCGACGCACGTTGGTCAGGTTGCCAAGAATGTCGAAGGCATCGAGCTGGAGAAGGATTTTGCCCTTCATCATCCGTTTTGTCAATCGGGCGTTCCATACGAGTTCGTTGGTGTTCATCGAGTCTTCAATATATCCTCTGCGAGAATAAGTTGTCGTCACAACCACCTCGTCGAGCGTCATTTCTAATTTCTTCGGTTTCTTGCGCAGATATACTGGTTTCAGTTCTTTTATCACCTCATTCCTGTACATCTTTAATATGTTGAAATTACCACTTGATAGTGGTTTTTTTTTCCAAGTGCAAAGATGACAAGGAGCAATATTGTGAAGAATATGAATAATATGTGCTTAAGCATAATGTAGTATCTTTTTTAATTCTTAATTCTTAATCTTTAATTCTTAATTCTTAACCTTCATAGCCTGCTTGAATGTCTCAATATTAGCGCGCGATACAGGTAGGAGGTTGTCCATGCCGAGCATGCGGATGCGGTAGCCGTTGCTGTTGCCTGTCACCTCTGTCACATAGTTGACATTGACAAGGAATGCACGATGGATATGCACGATGAAATCGTGGTTTTTCAGCATTTCTTCCACATAGTGCAGTGTTCCGCGCAGTCTTGTCTGCCGTGGCTCGTTGTTATGGAAGTGTGCCACTATGATGTAGTTGGCAACCGACTCTATATATATTATCTCGCTTGGCAGTGCAGAGAAGGCTCCACTTCCTCCATTTTGAAATACCACAGCTTCCTCTTCTTTTATCTCTTTAATTGTTTCGTGCTGCCTTTGATTGCCCTCAAGCATGGAGTTGAGTTGGAGCAGTTCGGTGATTACGAGCCTTTGCATCCTCACCCAAGTGATGACTAACCAATATGAGGCAAACAGTACGCCGAAGAAGAGCTTCTGTTGGAGAGCCTGTACCATTCTGATATATCATCGTCAGGGCCTAATTTATTCCTTGTGGTCAATAAACTACCCCAGTTCGGGTTATCCTCTCATGCTTTTAGAGACATTGCCTTTCGTGTAATTGGGCATAGCTCTTACCCTAAAGCATCAGATTTGCTTTAGGAATTAAAGTTTTTTTATTTCGAAATGACTCTTGGTGTAGTTAGA
>JALERP010000145.1 GCA_022764085.1 Prevotella sp. | reverse complement strand
GACCAACTGGAGCAGAAGTTCGACGAATATCTATGCCACACTCTTAATGCCTTTGTCAGAAAGTATGCGGATGACTATCCTGATTACTTTGTCAAGGAGTTCTTTGAGTGCAACACTTACACAGGTAAGCTCATTCAGATTACTACCGTTGCCAACGAGCTCCGCATCCCGATGTATCTCATCATCGACGAGTATGACAACTTCACCAATGTCGTGCTGAGCGAGAAGGGTGAGGAGATGTATCACAAGCTGACCCATGCCGAGGGATTCTACCGCGATGTGTTCAAGAAGTTCAAGGGCACGTTTGAGAGGATATTTTTCACTGGCGTAAGTCCTGTCACCCTCGACGACCTTACCAGCGGATTCAACATTGGTTGGAATATATCCACCATCTTCTATTTCGACAAGATGCTCGGCTTCTCCACGGAAGAAGTGCGCGAGATGTTCACGTATTATAAGAATGCGGGCCGCTTGCCTGCCGACTGCGACATCGAGGCGATGATAGAGGAGATGAGGCCATGGTATGACAACTACTGCTTTGCTGAGGAGTGCCTAAAGGACAACAACCGTGTGTTCAACAGTGACATGGTGTTGTTTTACCTCCGCAACTATATGATGTACAAGTCATCACCTAAAATAATGCTCGACCCGAACACCAAGACGGATTATAACAAACTGAAAAACCTGATACGTCTTGATCAGTTGGACGGTGACCGCAAGGGCATACTGCGCAAAATTGCCGAGGAGGGGGAAATAGTGTCAGAGGTGCTTCCCTCTTTTCCTGCCTATCAGTTGGTTAAGCCCGATGTGTTCATCAGCCTATTGTTCTACTATGGCATGCTTACCATCAAGGGAACAAACGGTCAGCAGCTCATTCTTGGCATTCCCAACAACAATGTGAGGATGCAATACTATAACTACCTGATTGAGAACTATTCACCGGTATGTGACATCAACACAAAGGAACTTGTAACAATGTTTACACGTATGGCGTTCGACGGCAATTGGCATGATGCCCTGCAATACATGTGCGACTGCTACAAGCAACAGTCTTCCGTGCGCGACTCTATCGAGGGCGAGCGCAACATCCAGGGCTTCTTTATGGCATACCTTAGTCTCTGCAATTATTACATCATAGCTCCCGAACTGGAGTTGAAGCACGGCTATTGCGACTTCTTCCTTCTCCCTAACATGACTCATTATCAGTCGAAGCACAGTTACATCCTCGAACTGAAATACCTCTCGAAGTCGGATTATACCGAGAAGAAAGCCCAAGAGCAGTGGGACGAGGCGGTCGTGCAAATCAACGGCTATGCATTAGCCCCGAGGGTGGAAGCCTTGCGCCAGGGCACACAGTTGCATAAGATAATTATACAGTTCTGCGGCTGGGACATGATTAAGATGAGGGAAGTGTAATATATACACATCACTACTGCAAAAAATAATTAAAATTCAGAAGATATATAGAAATAATAGTTGGAATATTACAGATTATTTGTATATTTGTACCGAAATCTTTATTAAATACAAAAATATTTAGGAAAAATTATTATAAACTTATAATCTCTTAATTATGAAGAAAAAGTATTGTTCATTGGCAGTAGCGGCCTTGGCTTTTGCGGGGCTCAGTGCCACGGCTGTAGGAAGTTCCTTGACAACGCAGGGAACAGCTGCGCAACAGTCGTCATTAGTGAGTGAATCACCAGTTGTCGCTTCCGTGGAAATGACGGAATGGAACTTTGACACCAGCAATCCAGTTACCATTGATGGACTCTATTACTATCTTGACAAGACCAACGGGATTGCCGAGTGTTGGGGTGTCGCTAACAGAAATACGTTAACGGAATTAAAGGTTCCCGCCTCAATATCTGTTGATGGTGTGGACTATAGCGTGGTATCGATTAGTAGTAAAAGTTACTACTGGTATGATGACAGTGTAAAGACAGTGACACTTCCCAATACATTGCAGAGAATTGGTCAGTATGCTTTTTGTTACTATCGAAACATCACTTCACTGACCATCCCGGAGAGTGTAACTGAAGTGGGACAATATATACTTTCTGGTTGTGATAATCTTAAGGAAGTGCATCTCAAGTCGAAAACGCCTCCCACATGTCTTGGTAATCTTAGTGGTCCATCTAATTTGACTGTGTATGTCCCTAATGACCCAGATGCGGAATCTGTCAGCAAACCGACATTCCATAAATACCGCACAGCCGACGTTTGGTGTAATTATCTGCTTGTAGCAGAAGAACCGTTAGCATTAGAGATAGACGTTGCAGATCCGGGTACATTGGGCAAACTTGTCATTGAGAGTGCAGGCTATTTGCAGGAAGTGAACAAGCTGACCGTAAGAGGCGAGATTAATGCCGACGACTGGAGCAAGATGAAGGAAATGAGCAACCTCATCGAGGTTGACCTAAGTGGATTGTTGAATGATGCAATCCCTTCTTCGCAGTTTTCGAGTAGGTGGGCTATAACCAAGGTTAAACTGCCAAAGAATCTGAAGACAATAAATAATCATGCTTTTAGGGAGAGCGGAATAAAAGAGATAGAATTCCCCGAAACATTGGAGTCAATCGGATATAGATCATTCGCTAATTGCTCTGGCTTGACTTCCATAGTCTTGCCTAATTCAGTAACGAGCTTGGATTCTGATTGTTTCGCGTGGAGTAATAATATTCGTGAGGTGAAACTCTCGGAGAGCCTTACGTCCATTTCCTATAGATCTTTTGATGGATGTGACATCAGGGAGTTGACTTTGCCGTCTAACATTGTCAATATTGAATCATCTGCATTTTCAAATAATAAAAAATTAGCGAACATTAATTTCTCAGAGAATCTTGAGACTATTGGTTCGGAAGCATTTAGAAACTGCGACTCATTGGCTTCTGTTGTAATGCCGGCAAGTTTGCGTAGAATAGATGGTTCTGCTTTTGCAGAAAGTAATAAACTTGAAAGCATAACGCTGAATGAGGGTTTGGAGAGTCTTGGTGACTATGCATTTGGCAATTGTGACATGCTGACAGATGTTGTCATTCCAAGCTCTGTGACATATTGTTCAAGTGCATTCGGTTCTTGCGACGGATTGAAGAATCTGCGGGTACTCGCAATCATTCCTCCGACAACAGGAGGTAGTTGTCCAATGTCAAACGTTAACCTAAATGATGTAACCCTCCATGTGCCGTATTGGAGCACAACGGAATATTTGGATGCCAGCGGATGGGCGGAGTTCAAGACTGTTGAGCCTTCATACGACATGCCACAGAACATTATCATAAACAAAGACTTTGATTTTGCTTTGTCTCAGGACATTCCAGATGACTATCGTCCTAACATTAGTCTTGTGAGGACGGGTGAAGGTTATACTGACTCATGGGGATATTCCGATTATTTCCACGGCAATCTTACTATAGGAAGTCGCAGCAAGTTGCCTATAAATGATTTCAAGATTGTATATTCTCCCTACGCCAAGTCGTGCAGCGACTATGATTACTGGCATCAGTATAACTATGGCAATGAGTATTGGCAAAGAACTCCATATAATCCGACAAGCCTTATCGTGAAGGGCGAGATGAGAGCGGAGAATGTGGATATGGAGATGCTGGTGCGTAAGAGCGAATGGCAGTTTATCAGTTTCCCGTTTGACGTTAACATGAGCGATGTTGTTCCCGCCGACGCCACAACCCAGTGGGTTATCCGCGAGTATTCCGGCGAGAAGCGTGCCGCCCAGGCTATGGACGAGACATGGGTAAATGTACCTTCCGACGCAGTGCTGAAAGCTGGCAAGGGATATGTATTGCATAGCTACACAAATAATAATTACGAAGATAGAAGTGACATCGTGGCATTTAACGTGAAGCCCGTTGTGGAGAGCGTAAACCGCCAGGCTATCTTCCTTTCTACTGACCGTTCTGTCACACTTGAGGAAAACCTTGGCGAGTTTGAGCACGACCGCTCATGGAATCTTATAGGTAATCCATATCCTTCATACTATGACACACGCTTCCTTGATTTCACTGCTCCTATCACTGTATGGAACAGAAGTGCCGGCAAGTATATGGCCTACAGCCCGGTTGATGACAAGTATATCCTTGATCCCGGTCAGGCGTTCTTCGTGCAGCGTCCTGTTGACCAGGAGACAATCACCTTCCTCAACGGTGGACGTCAGACCTACCGTCACGCCAGAAAACTGGAGGTGGAAGAGGCACCAAGCCGTGCCAATATGGTGATGGCTCCGCGCTCTGTATATAATATATTGGTTAAGGGTGGCGAGAGTGTTGACCGCACCCGCGTGGTAATCAACGAGGCTGCCACATTCGACTATGAGCTTTCGCGCGATGCCGGCAAGTTTATGGGTGGAGAAGAAGCCGGGGTGCAGCTCTTCACAATCAACGGTGGCGTGCGCTATGCCATCAACGAGCGTCCTTTGGGCGGCGGCGAGGTGGCGCTTGGTGTCACTGTAAGTAATGCCGGCAACTATACCATCTCGCTTGATGAAGTGATGGACGGCGACGTATATATCGAGGATATGCTTACAGGCAAGGTAGTGAAACTCAACGATGAGAGCTATACTTTCACGGCTGATGCCGGTGAGTGTCTCAACCGGTTAAAGCTCTACTTCGGCATTGTTCCTACAGGCATTGACTCAATCGGTGACGACGGACAGGCAATCGAAAAGGGTGTGACCCTCGACGGCAAGGCAGTGAGCGACAGCTATAAGGGAATCGTTGTGGGCAAGAACCGCAAGAGCCTGAGAAAGTAGAACTAAATATTCACGACTATGAATAAGTTACTGTATATATTAATAATGTGGTTGGGTTGTCTCTCTGCCTTTGCGCAGACCGACGGCTACGACCCCACTAACCCGCCCAACCCGACGGTGCCCGAAACGGACACCAAGACCTACTACACCCTCACGGTGGTAAGTAGTCCCGACGGTATCGGCAGTTTCAACACCGCCGGGGGAAAGTATGTGGTGGGTGAATCAATATGGCTATATGCATATAGCCATGATGGATGTACTTTCCAGAAATGGATAGACGAGGAAGGTAACACTTTGTCAACAAGCTATGGCTTTAAATATACCATGCCGGCAAAGAACGTGACACTTACCGCCGTATATACATATAATCCCTCAAGCCCCTCAAATCCCGAGGTGATTAAACCGGTGAAGAAATACAACCTCGTGATAAAGTCAATACCTGAGGCAGGAGGAACATTCAGCCCCAATGGCTCGGCCACCTTTATTGAAGGGGAAAAAATGAGGCTTTATGCTTATACTAATCCCGGATTTAAGTTCCTGAGATGGCAGAACGAGGCTGGCGATACAATTGCTACAAACCAGTCGTTTTATCTTACTATGCCTGCCAATGACGTGACGCTCTATGGTGTATATGAATATGTGCCCGCGAGTCCGTCAAACCCAGGCAAGAACTCTTGGGACGACTATCTTAGGGAGGTTATCGTGGATGACTTCACTCCGGGCAATGTTACAAGTGCCATATACGATGTGATAGGCGGTTCGGGCAACAAGAGCCAGGTGGAGCAGATAATCGTGGCTGGTGTGGTTAACAGCAACGACATGCAGTTGGCCAACCAATTCACCAACTGCACCTACCTCGACCTCAGCCGCACTACTGGCGTGAGCAGCGTTCCCAACTATTGCTTCAGTGGAAGGGACAAGTTGGTGGAGGTAATCCTGCCGGCTTCAATCACGCAGATTCAGTATTATGCCTTCAACAACTGTTCGGCACTGCAGAGTCTTGTATGCCATGCGGCTGTACCGCCAACATTGGGCAGCAATGTCTTTGCCGGAACGCCGGAGACTATGGTGGTGTATGTGCCCGAGTCATCGGTTGACCTCTACAAGGAGGCGGACGGATGGAAGAACATGAAGATTGAGAAGATACAGAGCAATATCCACAGTGTGCAGCTATCACTTCCAGGAAACTGCAGTGACGGACGCTACAAGAACATGACGATTGAGCTTATCAACATACATAGCGGACAGAAATACAAGTATGTGATTACCGACCGTCTTAACTATATCTTCAACAACCTTGTCAGACGTTCTATGTTCAATGCATATCTGAAGAACAACGCCGGCATAGTGCTCGCTGAGATAGATAATATCTATGTGAATGAGAGCGACCTTGTTTTGACATTTGAGAATCCGAAGGCCATTGAGAATGTTAAGCTGAGGGTGAATGCAGGAGGAAAGGATGCCACCAAGGAATGTAAGGTCAGGTGGTTTGACAACAACGGCAATTACCTCAGCGAGGGAGCAGTTCTGCCTGGACAGGTGGAGGGATATTCTGTTAAGGCAAGCGTGACACTGCCACAGCAGTTGGCTATGCAGTATTATCTGCCCAATGACACTGTATATGAGGTTAAGGCTTCGGACAATGAGGTTGTGATGATGCTTGACGCCCTGCCTATGCTCACTCTGAAGGGAAAGATAACCGACAGCAAGACCAACGAGTCGCTCAACGGTGTGCTTGTGACGGTTACGCAGACAGTGAACGGCACATATTCAAAGTCAACAACAGCCACAACCGACAATAAAGGTAATTATGAGATGACTGTGTATAATGCACCGGCATCCATAACATGCGCCGTGGCTGATTATGTAAGTTCAAACTTGGAACTTACAGAGGATATGCTTGCAGCACCGGATGCCGGCACTATCAACGTGGCAATGAAGTCGGTGACAGGTGTGACAATCAACACTGCCTTCACGTTCACAAAGAGTGCACACGAGGGTGTGGAGCCTGAGGTGCAGAAGCATTATGCCGACTACAACAACATCAGCTACACTATACTTGACAAGACACAGGGAAGGGACGTGACGAAGTTCAGCGTGCAATACCCGAACATCGTGCTGCTTGAAGAGGTGCCTGTAGGCGACGTGCTGCAGATTACAGCCAAGAGCAAGACCGGCAGCTTCAACGAGGTCACTGTTGAAGGCACTGTTGATGAGGACAACAATGTGAGCGTCACGTTCCCGCTTGTTGAACTCGGACAGTTGCACTCCAGCTTTATGACCACCGAGAACAGCGAGGTGGTGGGACTGCTCTATGACAGTAACGGCAATCTCGTAAGAAAGAGCGACTACCAGCTTGTCAACATGACAATGACAGACATTCCCGACGGCACATATACTTATATCATGATGGGTAAGAGCGAGTTCTTCAACAATATCTCCGAATTGTCGGGATTCGCTGCCGCAGGATTGCGTCCGCTTTACGACTATATCCAGCGTGAGGTGACGATAAAGTCGGGATTGGTGACAAGACTGAAGCTTGGCGCTGTTCCATTCTTCGACGAGAGCCAACTCTATTACACTGCTGATAACACCTCGTTTGTCGCAAACAAAACCAGCATAGTGGCCGGCAATGTGCTTACGTTTACAGCCAAACTGTACTTCAAGGATGCGTTTGCCGACAAGGTGACAGGAAAGAAACTGATATTCAACCTGCCCGAGGGAACGACATTCGTTGACAACTCCCTTCTCGTGGGCAAGGTACAGGCACCATACGAACTGGAAGGCAACAAACTGACAGTGGATGTGAGTGCATTCGACACCGATAGAGTGCGTTTCTGCGTCGTGCCTAAAGTGGGAGGTGATTTTGCCCCGACAGCTTACGTGCAGTTCAGTCTCGACGGAAAAAGCGTCACACAGCCAATAGGTAGCGCACCTTATCATGTGAAGAACATGTCAATCAGTGTGCCGGAATCCGTAAAGAACCCCACATTTATCATCAGCGGAACTGCCACTCCTCTATCAGATGTTGAAATCTTCGACGGTTCAAAGATGATTGGAAAGACAAAGGCTATCGCCAATGGATACTGGAGCGTGGAGTGTACGCTTGACAACGCCTTCAACCTCTCAGAGCATGAGGTGTATGCCAAGGTGCTCACTAAGGACGGACTTGAACTGCAGACCGAGACGGTGTCTTGTCTGTATGACGTAAACATGACTGAGGTGAAGACCATCACAATGAGCTATCTCAACGGATGGAACCATCAGAACATCAGCGTGGTGTTTGACTTCGAGACCGGCAAGACAAGCAGTAACTCCTATTCGTTCTATCAGAACACCGACTTCACATTCGTGGCCGACCTTACGGATAACGACCCCGACAAGGTGAAGGAAGTGATTATCTTTGTGACAACAAGCAACGACGAGGTTAGACCGCTGCATGCCATTTACAACAACAAGTTGCAGAAATGGGTTGCAACAAGCTTTTTCGCTTCTGGCGCTCTGCCTGTGAATGTGGCTGCCACAGTGAAGATTGACAAACAGTTCATACTCGACAAGGCTGAGCTCACTTATATGAGGAATGACATCGGTGAAATCATTGACGGTCATGAGGCGGCTGTTAAAGCCCTCAACGCAATTACCGACAATCAAGGCATGGAATACACCGATGAGGAGTTTAACCAGATTCTCACCGACAATGGTCTCGAGAACTATACTCTCGACACCGACAATATCCAGGCAAGTGTTGACGGAATGTCGGAGACAGACTTCAGGAAGAAACTCGACGAGGAATATGCCGAGTTCCAAAAGTATCATGCGGAACTCACACCGCTGATTGCTTCGCTCGAATCGCTTCTCGCATTCTCCAACGGCGAGTGTAGCTACACCCTGCCCAACGGTTATACCTATCAGCAGACAACTGCATCGGGATTGACAGCAGACCAACTCGTAGCCGATGGATATCAGGAATACGAGTATAATGATGACAGCAAGGTGTATGTCCTTGTCAACGAGACTACCGTGGCTTATGTCGATTTCGCACGTAATATCTCGTTGAGGATTACTCATCCGGCTAATGCTGCCGCCAACCGTGCCGAAGCAACTGAGGCGTCATTTGCTGAAAGGTGCAAGGATGCCATCTCTAAGATTAATGAGGTTATTGGCTATATCAACGATGCCACCAACGACTTGCTCTCTACTGCCGGGCAGGCAGAGAAGAACATACGCATGGCTATCGAGGGCATAGAGTTCCGTCTTGCCAAGGCTGACGTATATATACGCAACGCTGAGAAGTTGGGTATGAGCGATCAGGTGACCAAGTGGAAAATTGAACGTTGGTTCCTGCGCAAGAATCTCTTCTTTGCCAAGGATGCACTGAAGACCTCAAAGGGTATCTTCAAACGGCTGATGAAGGCTGTGCCTGTTGTGGGATATATAGCCACTGCCGCCGACCTTATTGACAAGGTCAACAATCTCAATGCAATGTATGCACAAATACCTGACCCATGCTACAATGACGAGGAGAACGCTATAGTCTGCAAGGCTAAATGCGGTGCATTGCTCACGAGTGTCACTTCTCTTGCCATCGTGGATATACTCGGTTCGTTCACCAGCGATGCTGAAATAGTATCGGGTATAATAGGTTCTGTGGCTACGGCAGGCACTTCGCTCACTGCCACGGTTTGGGGACTTATCCAAAAGGCTCTCGTAAAGATTGGAAAGTTCTCGCTTGATTGTATCATCGACCGCGAGATAGACAAGTTGAAATTCCAGATTCTTGCTCTCGAATGCAGCACACATGACCCCAATATCTTTATTTGGAAGCAACCGCTGCCTCCGTTCCGTCCTGTACAACCTATCATCGACCCGTCGGGATTCGTGTATGAGGGTGTGGAAAGCAACCGTATTGAGGGTGTTATGGCATCTGTATATTACAAGGAGACGGCATACGATGATTATGGCGACTTGTACGAGAAGATTGAACTGTGGAATGCTGAGGAATATGACCAGAAGAACCCGTTGTTCACTGACAAGGAGGGTATGTATGCTTGGGACGTTCCTTCTGGACTCTGGCAGGTGAAGTTTGAGAAGGAAGGCTACCAGACTGCTTACTCTGAGTGGCTGCCTGTGCCGCCTCCACAGCTTGAAGTCAACATTGCAATGACTCAGGTGGCTATGCCCGAGGTTAAGTCGGCTAAAGCTTACGAGGATGGCGTGGAGATTGAGTTCTCTAAGTATATGAAACCCGAGACTCTCAACAAGGACAACATCTATCTAAAGTTCGTCAACGGTTCCAATGAGACCTTGGACACCGAGGCTACTATCGAGCTGCTTAACGAGGAGGCTGCCAATGAAGGCAGTGATGTCAAGTATGCTTCAAAGATACGCGTAAAGCCATCCGTGGATTTAAGTGCTTCGGAGGGTGAGGCTTATATTATCATAGGAGCAGCCGTGGAGAGCTATGCAGGAGTGAAGATGACTGAGGCATTCAGCCAGAAGCTTGATGTAGTAAAGAAGATTACTTCGATAGCTGTTGACGAGAATGTCAATGTGGGATATGAAGGCTCTACTGAAATCCTGATTGGCGCACTGCCCGGTGATGCTTCCAAGGGAAAGACTCTTAATGTGAAGACCGCATCTGAGATGATTGCCTCTGTTGAGGCTGCCGGAAGCACTGCTAATGAGGATGGAAGCATGTCTGTCATTCTCGATGCAAACGGACAGGCTAAGATTAAGGTTAATGGTCAGCTCTTGGGCTCAACGGCATTGCTGTTCTCTGTTGAGGATGCTGATGCAACTGCCCAGGCTGTTGTAAATGTTGTCGATCCGGCAATGCTTGCACCGGTTGAGAATGTAAAGGCTTCGCGTGTAAACGGATCTACCGTTTATAGCGGTCAGACTGTCACTCTTTCTTGTGCAACTGACGGTGCCACCATTTATTACACAACCGACGGCTCATGTCCTTGCGAAGCTGCCACACGTATCAAGTACAACGGTGCACCAATCGCCATCACTGGCGATATCACCATCAAGGCTATGGCTGTTGGTATATCAGGCAAGGAGAGCGAAACTTCCGAGTTTGCGTATTCCATTAAGAAGGTGAACGGCAAGATTGTCTTGGCTGAGAACTGGAACTGGGTATCTCACAATCAGGCTGAGGCCATGTCACCTGAGGATTTCAAGCAGGATTATGTTGAGCGTGTATTGAGCCAGACAGCAGAGTTGTTCAACGATGAGAAACTTGGCTTTGTGGGTAATCTTAGCGATGTGTCGGCAACGGATGCCGTGAAGATTCACACAAAACAAGATACTGCCATCGTACTGAGCGGCGAGCCGTTCAATCCGAATGTCAACGAGAACATCATCGTTCTCCACCAAGGTTGGAACTGGCTCGGATATCCTCTCGACCAGACTATGTCTGTTGGTGAGGCTCTTGCTCACCTTGATGCAGAGGAAGGTGACCGCATAACCTATCTCGGAGGTGGATTTGCAGAGTTCTCTAATGGCGCATGGACGGGTACTCTTGAGAAGATGTCTCCGGGACAGGGCTTCCTCTATAAGTCTGTATCGGGCAACTCGTTCCTCTACAATGATGCTATCGTCTCCAAGGCCAAGGCTCTCTATGCCAAGCGTCTTGCTGTTGACATTGCACCATGGAGCGTGGATGTCCATAAATATCCTAACATGATGTGCGTGACGGCTGAACTGTTCAACGGCGAGGCGGTTGTCGATGGCGACAACTACTATCTCGGTGCCTTCGTGGGTGACGAGTGCCGCGGTGTGGCGAAGTATATCAACGGCAAGTACTTCCTGTCGGTATATGGAGACAAGAAGGCAACGGTGAACTTCGTGGCTGTTGACAAGGAGACAGGAGAGGAGTTCACTTCAGGACAGACTGTAGATTTCACTGCCGACGTTCTCGGTTCGGTGTCTGCTCCTTATGCCATCTATATCGTAGATCCAACGGGCATCAACGGCATCACTGCCGACGCTCCTTCCGTCAAGGGCATCTACAACATGATGGGTCAGAAGGTGAAGAGCGCAAGCCGTGGCGGAGTCTATGTGATAGACGGTCGCAAGCGCGTTGTCACCAAGCGCAATGAGCATGAATACATGAAGTAGGATTCCCAATTCAGGAACTCTGAATAATACAAAGGCGGCAGTGCTATTTTTGCACTGCCGCCTTAATTCAAACTATGAATTATTCAGGTTCAGTTGCTAAGTGGCTGGGGTGTTCAGTTGTGAAGTGAATGCAGTGTTCAGTTGTGAAGTGAATGCGGTGTTCAGTTGCGAAGTGAATGACCGAATCAGACGGGAAGTGGATGGGGGAGTCAAGAAGCCTTGAGGCTCGTCTGGTGACACTATGACACTTATATATATAAGTGTCATAGTGTCACTATGGGCACTCTGTAATATGTGAAAATCTATGGGGATGAGTGTGGCAGACATACTGATTATTTTGCATAATCGAATAATTTTATGTTGATTACTACAAAAGGAGTAGTGTTATGTGAGTTTTCTGTTAAATAATACTAATTCGTTTGGAAATATATGTGGAAAGGTTGTCGTATATGAGAATATTTTTGTAACTTTGCAGCATTGATATGCCAATATCAATCTTTTGCCCGCTATCAGTCCGCCAACGGCTACCTGTGACATGATACTGGAATAAAGTGTGTAAGGTATAGATAATTAATAACTTAAACATAGAAAATGAATATGAAAAGTAAAATTAGAAAACTGGTTTGTTTGGCATGCATGTTCGCCATTGCAATGGTTGCGCATGCCGAGGGAAATGAGAGCGGGTGGACTGTTAATCCTTATGATTATCAGTATCAAATGTCTATCTATGCCAGGTTGGTAATTGAAGACAATGATGTTACTGCTGACAATAATTATGAAGTTGCCGCATTTGTAGGTGACGAATGCCGTGGTGTTGCTACAATACAAAGTCAAGGTGGTTATACATGGTTGTGGATGTTTGTAAGAAGCGATGAAGCTTCAGGAGAAAAGATTAGTTTTAAAGTATATGACAAGACTACAGGAAAAGAAAAGAGAATAGCTGAGACTGTAGATTTCGTTAGTGATGGAAAGATAGGAGAAGCAAGTTCTCCGACAACATTTACATTGGCGAAATATACACTTGGTGATGTTGATGATGATGGAATAATAACATCGAATGATGTGACACTCACAATATACAAGATATTGAAAAAAGATATGTCTGCGATTAATTATGTAGAGGATGCTATGGATATGGATTCTGATGGCATAGTAACCTCAACTGATGTTGCATTAATTATTAACATAATATTGAAGAAATCATGAAAAGATTAAAATTTTACTTATTGATGGCTTCGCTTTTTGTCATGGCTTCGGCATTTGCTGATCCAGTGTTGTCAATTAGTGACATTAAATTGAAGCCAGGTGAAACTGCTAAAGTTGAGATTTCTTTAGCTAATGATTTGCCTGTGGCAGGTGCAGATTTTGAGTTGTATTTGCCAGATGGATTAAGTTACGTTATGGAGGATGGAGACGAATATACAATCCTCAATCTTGAACGAACTTATAAGGGTGGTTCTGTTGATGTTAGCTTGTTTGGTAATAACTTAAATGTCGTACTTTCCAATAATAGAGGAAATACGATTGCTATTGGAGAAGGAGTTTTTCTGTCGTTTCAGGTTAAGGCTGATGAAAATGCCCAATTGAAAGCTGACGCCAAAATTGACATTAAAGACATTCATATTAGTGTTGTTAAAGATGGAACACCAACAAATACTAATTTGAACGATCTTCAATCAAATGTCAATCTCTACAATATCTTCAAGGTGTCAGCTACAGCTGATAAAAATATGGGTTCTGTAACTATAGAGCCTGCTGTAGATGCTGCAGAGAGCGGAACATCCATTACTGCTACAGCTACTGCGGTCGATGGTTATAGCTTTGTTAATTGGACAGATAGTGAAACAGAGGTTTCTACAAAGAATCCTTATAAGTTTGATTTGGCTGCCAATACAGCATTGACTGCTAACTTCAAGGCTATTGCTTATCCAGTAGTGTTCAAGAATGACGGAGCTGAAGTTCAGAAAGGAGATTTGGATTTCGCTTCTGTAATTACTGCACCTGAGAATCCAACAAAGGTAGGTTATAAATTCCTCGGATGGTATGCTGGTGAGACACTGTTCGTGGAGGGTGCTACTGTGCCTCTTAATGGTGTTACATACGAAGCCAAGTGGCAAATCAACCAATACACCATCACATTCGACACCGACGGTGGTTCAGAGGTAGCAGCTATCACTCAGGACTATGCATCTGCCATTACAGCTCCTGAGAAACCTACAAAGACTGGTTATACCTTCGCAGGTTGGGACAGTGAGATTCCTGCCACTATGCCAGCTGAGAATAAGACTATCAAGGCTACTTGGACAATCAATAGCTATGTTGTTAAGTTCGTTGCTGATGACGCAGTCGTTTCAGAAAAGACACTGGAGTATGGCTCAGCAATCACTGCTCCTGAGGTTCCTGCCAAGGAAGGTCATACAGGTGCGTGGGTTGACGTGGCAGAGACAGTTCCTGCTGAGGATGTAACTTACACTGCTGTTTATACTCCTATTAACTATACCATCACATTCGACACCGATGGTGGATCTGAAGTAGCAGCTATCACATTGCCTTACGGTTCAGCTATTACAGCTCCTGAGAATCCTACCAAGGAAGGTTACACCTTCAATGCTTGGGATCCCGTACTGCCTGAGACAATGCCAGTTGACGGTTTCCAGACAAAGGCTACCTGGACCATCAACCAATATACAGTTAAG
>JALERP010000143.1 GCA_022764085.1 Prevotella sp. | reverse complement strand
GATACTTCCGCTCACCAATGCGCCCTCTTCGAGATACAGTCCACCTCCGGCATCCGTAGCCTTGTTGTTCTGCACCACGCAGTTGCGTATATGTGCATATCCCGTGACGATGGCAGCGCCACCCACACGAGTGTCTGTTCTTTGTCCCGTAGATTGCTTCTCGCCGTCGGCATTACCGTCTTCTATGAATAGTCCGTCGAGCACGGCGCGGGCTGTTATGTTTGTAAGAGCATCTGTTGTCTTGAGTGTTCCTTCTTCGGTATATGTATTATTGGTAAACGTCACCACATTATATACGTTTACATCCTGGCCATCAGCCTGATATACACCGCTGAGGGTAGTGCGGTTTTTCAGTACATCACGGTTGTCGGTATAGTTACCATTAGAGTCCTTGGTATAGAATCCGTTGACATCAGCACTTGTGTAGGCGTCGCTATATCCTCCCCATACCTCCACACCATGAGGCACGATGATGCTATAGTCGCGGGTGTTCACCTCCTGTCCCGAAGCCGTCTCCTTGTTGGAGCGGCGAGGGCGATATACAAAGCCAGAATACTGATTAGAAACTTTATCCGGCGCATCGCCCGCCAACTTCACAATCACTTGTTTCTTGACTTCGTCGTCCTTATGCTCATACACATACCTTCCCGCAGCATCCAACACCTTCTGCAACTTAGTCCAGCAAGCAGCATTAGCGGGATTAGCAGCCGAGCCAGTGCCTCTTCCGTTTTGAGTGACATAGAATACCGCCTTGTCTGTGCTTGTAGTCACATCCGGCGTAATGCTATAAGCACCGTTAAACTCGTATGCTCCGATATCCACTGTACAGTCTTGGATACGGTCGGTGAAATCGGCATCAGTATTAGGCAGGTCTATAGTTTCATTTTTTGAGTTCACAGGATTGTTCCAACCTCCATTGACACACGAAGACGAACCCAATAATCTCAAATTTATAGAGCCATCCGTAGCGTATGAATCACCTGCGCTAAATGGATTTGCAAGATCTGTATTAACTCCATAATGATTATTTAGAGATGAACCTGTTATATGGCTTAATACTCCATTAGATAATTTTGACGCAGTCTGTATATAACAATTATGAAAATCTTTCAAAGTTCCCTCCGCTTTAGAACCTATTGCAGCATTCTCATTACCATAGAATAAACAATTATACATTTCAAGGTTATTGCCACTACCACTGTTACTCCATTGGTACATTCCGTCCTTGTAATTATGGGCAACAGTATTATTATAGAAGATTGCATTTTCCAAGAAAATACCACCACCGTGACCATTGGCCCAATTATTGACAAAAGCAGAGTTATATGATGTACCAACTATCATATACATGCCACCGCCATAAGTGTCATCCTCATTTTTTGGTCCGTTTGCATTGTTATGAATGACATAAGTATTAATAACATAAGAATTGCTTCCATCACAATATATGCCGCCTCCTCTTGAACGTGAACCCCTATTCCAGCAGTTCTGAACGATGAAGTTCTGAATGGTAACACCTCTGAATATCCTGATACCCGCACCTCCATCACGGTTCGCAGCAATATCCTTTATTAAACCATTTTGTACAGTAAAACCATCCCACATTGCACCCTCATATTCTACATAGTCGGGATATGTTTGGGTACTAGTGTATCTGTAAGTATTTGAATCATCATCATTTCCTGCTCCTAAATCACGACCTTTTGGACAACGCGTAGGAAGACATACGTCTGGCTGATAGAGGACAGTTTTTCTAAATGAGGGCAGTTTTTCAAAAGTGAATGGATTTAACTCATTATTTTCATTCCATAGATATTGTGAACTAACCTGAAGAATAGTTTCGTACTTAGTACGGTCAAGTTCCATGTATTTATCCGCAGGCTTAAATGACTTTGAAAGCAGAGGAATACGCTCTGTTTCGCCAGGATTTCCATTATTGGGGAAACCACCTCTAACCACTACCTTGTCCCTTATAACAAAACCCTTTATGTCAGTATATGTACCACCTGCAACCCAAATCTGGATCCGCTCATTTTTCGACAACGAAGCATTTTCTTCAGCGGCTTTTTCAACTGCATATTGCAAACCGCTGACATACTGCTCATATCTGTTGTTCTTTATCTCTGAGTTAGATCCATTCTGGGTATTTCCTTTTGAATACCAGAATGGCCTTGACTGCCCAGACTCCTCTCCGTATGGAATAGTTGTTGTCTTGAATCCTCCATTATACTTGGAGTTTGATGTAAGAACCTCCGTGCCATCTTCCTCTACAATAGCTACATTAGCCTCTTTTTCCACATCATACACAGTATTACCTGCAATGGCATTGCTCCAAGAAGAACCGTCTTTCTTTCCGGCACCATTCTCCGTGACATAAATCACCTTGCCAAACTCCGGCAATGATGTGTTCTCAATGGCACCTATATCAGAAAGACCGCCATAATTTCTCGTTGTTACTGTAGTGAAGTCAAATCCGAAATCGGGATTACTCTCGTTGGCAGCATTCACCATCGGGTTCATGTTCATCGGCATCCAGTTGGGGTCGCCTCCGTACATCGTCACATCGCCGTCCTTGTTCACCCCGATGTTGCTCGTGGGGTTGACGAACTTGGGATAGGTGGAGGTATATGAGGAGTGATAGGAGAACTTGGCGGTGGCTACTGCGGTTGCAACAGCATCACTAACTCCCAAGTCCATCATATTATTTGCAGATGATGCTCCGTAAGCTACTGCAATAATTCCATTTGTTGATGTGAGGAAGGTAACCACCTTGGAGTCAGGGTCTGACTCTGTGGCATGAAGGTCGGTAATCTTCAGATTAGAGGAGCCGCTATTTGAGTCATATTTGATATTGGCATGAAGGGCAGTGTTCTTCACCTTGATATTGGCATTATCAGTTGCCATAACGCCATATCCCACGTTGCCACGAATGAGACAGTGGTTGAGAGTGAGCGTGGCGTTGCTGCCCGTAGCCTCAACGGTGGCTGCCTGCTCACGGGTGACGGCATTGTTATGGAAGATACAGTTCTCCACATCCACCTGCATCACGGCTCCTGGAGTGTTGCGCAGGAAAAGGGCGGAGCCTTGCGAGGCAGTGCAGTTGGCTACCACGCAGTTGCGTATCTTGATGTTCTCCATCGGTTTGTCGGCTTCGCTGTTGATAATGGCGATGCCAGCTCCTCCCTCCAAAGCGAGGGTGGACAGCACACTGCTCGTCTGGGCATTGGCAAAGTAGAGCTGGAATCCATCCACAATGACGTTAGTCGCTCCATGGCGCACTGTGATGATATGACAACCGTTTTCGGCATAGTCGCTACCAGTTATATTGGCAGTGATGCGCGTGGGATAAGCCTTGGGATTTCGATTGGAGATCTCAGTATTTTTGAGCGACGAGGCGA
>JALERP010000141.1 GCA_022764085.1 Prevotella sp. | reverse complement strand
GAACTCTTCGTTTTAGCCAAACACAAAATCAAGCTCGCTTGAATTTTGTTTTGGCGGAGAAGAGTCGGCCAAGCCAACTCTTTCTTTATTTTTGCTCTCAGAGAACCGTTGTTCTCAAAAGCGGGTGCAAAGGTACGGACTTTTTTTGAACCTGCCAAACATTTTCACGAAAAACTTCTAATATTTAACAGTATTTTAGAATTAACACATACTACTATATTATTACACCTTATTATATATATAAATAGACAAAAAAAGATATTTGATTAATAAGGGTGCGTAAATACGATTTTAGCGCCTTTAGAATAACCAGTATCAACCCATATTTTACCACCAAGTCTTGTGATGAACTGCTGACACAACTGAAGTCCAAGTCCTGTACCTTGTTTAAATTGGTCCAATTTGACAAAACGCTCAAAAACTCTTTCCGCGTCTTCTTTCGGTTATTCCACAACCATTATCCGTTAAAGCAATTCCTTCAGCCCCGTACATTCCATACTTTCAACAATGACCTGACGATTAGGTTGAAGCTCATTACAACGTTTCACAAAAGACTCAAGCGTTGCAGCCGTTGCCCTTGAGTCGGTATTATAAGAACATATATACAAAATTACATCAGACTCCTCCGTTTTGTTTATCAAGGAAGAATCAAATTCAACATTTTTTTCCGTACCCTTTTCACTATGCTGAGCCCACATATCATTGGCTACAAATAGAGTCAAGGCCATAAAAAAAAGAAATGCGTATATTCGGTTAATCAAAATCATGATGCAAAAATACAAAAAAAAATCAATATATCAACATTTTTATCTTTTTTTTCTTTCAATAATAGATATTTTTGTAATTTTGCAACTGTTATGGATATAATTATGATAAGACACACACGCGTAGGTGTGCCCAAAGGCACATGCTACGGATGGTCAGACGTGCCTGTAGCCGACACGTTTGAGGAAGAGGCAGCAAAAACAAAGAAGCATCTTGATGATATTATTAAAGAAGATGCTCCTGACATTGTTTTCTCCTCTCCATTGACAAGGGCGCTCAAATTAGCTGCATTTTGCGGGTATGACACCCCGGTATTGGACAACCGCCTGAAAGAGATGAATATGGGCGACTGGGAGATGCAAAAATACGATGAAATCAAGGATGATGCCCTCCAGATGTGGTATGATGACTATATGCATCTTAGGTCCACAGGAGGCGAGGGCTTTCCTGACCTCTACAAGAGAGTGTCGGAATTTCTTGATGAGCTAAGGGGAAAAAAATACCGCCGTGTGGCGATATTCGCCCACGGCGGTGTATTACTCTGTGCCGGAATCTATGCCGGCCTGTTTCCTGCAGAAGGATGCTTTGCACATCTTGTAGAATGTGGGGGAATACAACGGTTAAGCCTGTAACTGGATAATACCGGCTCCCTCCTTCAATGCCTGCATATTAAGAGGAATCAATCCGTGATGGCGTTCGGGAAGAGTCTTATACAAGGCCTTCTCCACTCCATCATGGCTGATTACTGGACATACCTCCAGTAATCCTCCCAAGACAATCATATTAAACACCTTTGAGTTCTTCATCTCGGCAGCCTTGTCCATTGCATCTATTCGATATACCTTTATGTCCTTGCGCGTTGGCGGATTGATGATACCAAAACCATCATAAATCAAGATACCACCCTCCTTAATCTTCGGTTGGAACTTGTCGAGCGAAGGTTGGTTAAGTACAATAGCCACATCGTAGGAACTGAGTATCGGCGAACTGATAGGGTCATCACTTACGATAACCGTAACGTTTGCCGTACCACCACGCTGCTCAGGACCATACGCCGGCATCCAAGTAACCTCCTTATCTTCCATAAGGCCAGAATAAGCAAGAATCTTGCCCATAGACAGAACACCCTGTCCACCGAATCCTGATATAATAATTTCCTTTTTCATAATTATTTCACTATCAACCGTTTAACTTAAATAGTGTCCTTGAGATCTCCCTTCGGATAGAACGGGAACATATTCTCCTTCATCCATTGGTTAGCCTGAACAGGTGTCAGTTTCCAACCACTGTTGCAAGTTGAGACAATCTCAACGAGGGAACTTCCCTTACCATCCATCGAAGCTTGAAAAGCCTTACGAATTGCCTTCTTGGCACTGCGAATTGCAGGAACCGACTCCACACTCTGGCGAGTGACATAGCATGTACCTTCGAGTTGAGCGGCAATTTCGGTGATTTTCAGTGGGTAACCATGCAACTCTGCCACACGTCCATAAGGACAAGTACTCGTCTTCTGTCCCATAAGAGTAGTTGGAGCCATCTGTCCACCAGTCATACCATAAATAGCATTATTGATAAAAATTATGACGATATTTTCACCTCTGTTGAGAGCATGAATTGTCTCTGCTGTACCAATACAGGCGAGGTCGCCGTCACCCTGATATGTGAATACGAGACGGTCAGGCCACAGACGCTTGATACCCGTAGCCACTGCTGGTGCACGACCATGTGCAGCCTCCTGCCAGTCGATATCAAGATAACGGTATGCAAACACTGCACATCCCACTGGACAAACACCGACGGATTTCTCTTCCATTCCCATTTCCTCAATAACCTCAGCCACAAGTTTGTGCACGACGCCATGGCTACATCCAGGACAATAGTGCATAGGCACATTGTTCATCAGTTCAGGTTTCTTGTACACCAGGTTCTCCGGTGCTATAATTTCTTCGTTTCTTGCCATAATATTCTACATGAGTTTATTTTTAAGGGCATCAACAATCTCATCCGGTTCAGGCACTACACCACCGAGGCGTCCGAAGTATTCAACAGGTTCCTTGCCGTTGATGGCAAGACGAACGTCATCCACCATCTGTCCTGCGTTTATCTCTGCCACGAGAATACCTTTCTTTCCGCGAGCCACAATGTCAATTTCCTTCTTTGGGAAGGGCCATAGGGTAATCGGTCTAAACAATCCCACCCTTATACCCTGGGCACGAGCTATCTCAATCGACTTCTGCGCAATACGGGCAGCACTGCCAAATGCCACGATAACATATTCAGCATCTTCGCAGTTGGTTGTCTCATACCTCACCTCATTAGCCTGAATCTCAGCGTATTTCTCCTGCAGATGAATATTTCTCTGCTCCATAATCTCCGGTTTCAGTTCAAGAGAGGTCATAATATTCGGATTGCGGTCCTTAGTCCTTCCTATAGTAGCCCATGGGCACTGCTCCCTTATTTCCTCCTCCGTACGGCGGGGCTTATATGGAGGCAATATCACCTTCTCCATCATCTGACCGATTACACCATCGCTGAGAATCATAGCCGGATTTCTGTACTTGAATGCAAGTTCAAAGGCGAGGTCAACAAAATCTGCCATCTCCTGCACCGATGCTGGTGCAAGGACAATCACGTTATAGTCACCATTACCGCCTCCACGGGTAGCCTGATAATAGTCACTCTGCGAAGGCTGGATTGTTCCAAGACCAGGACCGCCTCTCTGCACATTGACAAACACTCCCGGAATCTCAGAGCCAGCCATATATGCAATAGCCTCCTGCATCAATGCGATACCAGGACTCGACGAAGACGTGAACGCCTTCTTTCCTGCTCCGGCGGCACCATGCACCATATTAATGGCAGCCACCTCACTCTCAGCCTGCACTACTACCATACCCGTAACCTCCCACGGTTTGTCAAGTGCAAGTGTTTCAATAATCTCACTCTGCGGAGTGATTGGATAACCAAAGAATCCGTCAACACCGCATCTGATGGCGGCACGGGCTATAGCCTCGTTACCTTTCATCAATGTCACTTCCTGTGTTTCGTTCTTCATGTCAACCCTCCATCTTTTTTCTATAGACAGTTATGCATCCGTCGGGACACACGATTGCGCATGAGGCACATCCGATACAGTTGTCCTGACTAACAACCTCGACAAACGGATAACCGCTAACATTAACTTTTTTTGCCAGTGCTATGACATCCTGAGGACAAGCCTCAACGCATAAAGCGCATCCCTTGCATCTCTCGGTATCAACAACGATGGCACCTCTAATCTTGCTCATATTTTGCCTAATTAAATTGGTCAATATATCTCTTTCTATGGATTATAAGCATCCTTATTATAGAAGTTCATTATGTCCTCAAGCATAGCCTTGGCCTCTACGGCAGGACTCTCGGCATCAAGTTCTATTGCCTTAATATAACTGTTTATAGCAGCGGCAAAGTTGCCCTTGCGTCTGTTTTCGTTACCTTCCTCGTAGTATTCCCGGCTCGTCATTTGTAATATTCCTTCTTGCCGGCGGCAAGCGTATTTTTCATCAGGGAACATATTGTCATTGGACCGACTCCTCCTGGTACAGGAGTGATGAACGAGCACTTCGGTGCTACCTCATCGAATTTCACGTCACCATTTAGCCTGTATCCGCTCTTGCGCGAAGCATCTGGTACTCGTGTTGTGCCAACATCAACAATGACAGCCCCTTCCTTAACCATATCAGCAGTAACAAAATCCGGACGTCCAATGGCAGCGATGATAATATCAGCCTCACGGCACTCTTCCTTGAGATTGGCAGAATGACTGTGACAAACGGTCACGGTACTGTCACCATATTGCTTCTGCATCATCAGCTGAGCCATAGGCTTGCCAACTATGTTGCTTCTACCGAGCACCACACATTTCTTTCCGCTTGTCTCAATGCCATATCTGCGCAGCAATGTCACGATGCCAAGGGGAGTGGCAGAGATAAAACAGGGAAGACCGATAGCCATACGACCTACGTTAACAGGATGGAATCCGTCAACGTCCTTACGATAGTCAATAGCCTCAATGATTTTTTGCTCGTCGATATGCTTTGGCAGAGGCAGCTGCACGATGAAACCGTCAACATCCTCATCCTTGTTAAGTTTATCGACACAAGCCAAAAGTTCTTCCTCCGTAATGTCATCCTCATATCGGATAAGCGTGGATTTGAATCCGCATGCCTCACATGCCAATACCTTATTCTTCACGTATGTCTCCGACCCGCCGTCGTGTCCCACGAGCACAGCAGCGAGATGCGGCTGTTTGCCACCAGCGGCAACGATAGCCTTCACCTCCTCGGCAATTTCCTGCTTTATAGCGGCAGCAGTAGCCTTTCCATCTATTAATTGCATTTAACTCAAAATTTCATTCTTCACTCTTCATTCATTGCTCTTCATTCTTCAATTAGAGCCCAGGCATTCCGCCCTTCATGTTCTTCATGGCAGAAGCCATCTGCATCATCTTGCTACTGTTCATACCAGTTACCATCTTCATCATCTTTCTCATCTGGTCGAACTGCTTAAGCAGACGGCTCACCTCCTGAATATTGGTACCAGACCCCTTGGCAATGCGCATCTTTCTGCTCTGGTTGATAATCTCGGGATTGGTGCGTTCCTTCGGAGTCATACTGTTGATAATGGCCTCTATAGACTTAAAAGCATTATCATCAATATCGACATCCTTAATGGCTTTTCCCACACCGGGAATCATAGCAGCCAAATCCTTGATGTTACCCATCTTCTTTATCTGCTGAATCTGGCCCATGAAGTCGTTGAAGTCAAATTTGTTCTTTCGTATTTTCTTTTCGAGTTCCTTAGCCTGCTTCTCGTCAAACTGCTGCTGTGCACGCTCCACGAGGCTGACGATGTCACCCATTCCGAGTATTCGGTCTGCCATACGCTCAGGATGGAACACATCCACTGCATCCATCTTCTCACCAGTACCTACAAATTTGATCGGCTTGGTGACGACAGTGCGGATAGACAAAGCTGCACCACCTCGGGTATCTCCGTCAAGTTTTGTAAGCACCACTCCGTCAAAATCGAGACGGTCGTTGAACTCCTTGGCAGTGTTTACGGCATCCTGACCAGTCATCGAGTCAACCACGAAGAGCGTCTCGTCGGGATTAATGGCCTCCTTGAGGTTGGCAATCTCGTTCATCATCTCCTCATCAACAGCAAGACGACCGGCTGTATCGACGATAATCACATCATAGCCCTTGGCCTTTGCCTCACGTATTGCATTGTTGGCAATCTCTACGACATTTTTATTGTCAGGCTCAGTATAAACAGGCACGCCTACTGTTTCTCCCACAACCTTCAGCTGATCAATGGCAGCAGGACGATAGACGTCGCAAGCCACGAGCAAGGGTTTCTTGTGGTTCTTGTTCTTCAACATATTGGCAAGTTTGCCAGTGAAGGTTGTCTTACCCGAACCTTGCAATCCTGACATGAGGATGATGGAAGGCTTTCCTTCCAGTTTCAGTTCAACAGCCTTACCTCCCATAAGTTCAGCCAGCTCGTCATGAACTATCTTCACCATCAACTGGCTCGGCTTCACGGCAGCGAGCACGTTCATACCCATAGCCTTGGCCTTGACCGTGTCGGTAAAGCTTTTGGCAACCTTATAGTTAACGTCGGCATCAAGCAAAGCCCTTCTCACATCCTTTAGGGTCTCCGCCACGTTTATCTCTGTAATTTTTCCCTCGCCCTTCAATATTTTGAACGAGCGTTCCAGTCTGTCACTTAAATTTTCAAACATTATATCTTGTTTTATTTTTTATTCAACTCTAATTGTTTTTCAGCCACTATATCAACTGATATTCTCTGCAAAGATAAAACAATTAATCCGAAAAAAAGAATAATATATATTACTTTTAATGTATTTTAGTACGATTTTCATCTAAATTGCGCACAACAAAAAACAGTGTGCAAAAAAAGGAGAGAAAAGGCAAAAAAAGGAGATGTGTCACCTCCTTTTTTTCAGTTGCAATTTGGGTATATTTATTGTCTGTCCCTCTTTGAGCACAGTCGTGCCCTTAAGGTCATTATATACTTCAACATAGCATGACATTCCTGGACCGAGATTCCTCTTGGCAATATCTTCAACAGTCTGTCCCGCCTTTGCCTTCACAGTCTTGCCAAGACCAACAATCTTATACGCTCCCGTCCTGACCCTTGCATCCTTATCCTCGTATTTCTTCGAGTCATCTGCTGTCTCCTGTTGTTTCTTCTTCACATCCTCGTTATCTTTTTCAACCGCAGCTGTTTTTTCAGCCACATTCTCTTCCTTCTTGGTTTCATGCTTAATTCTTTCGGTAGATATTGCACCGATTTTCGTAGCGTCAACCACTTGAGCGGTGGTATCTTTCACGCTTTCCCACTTAGCCTTTTGGGTTGTTTCCTCAGCAACCTTAAGGTCTGTCAACATCTGCTCGTGGGCAATCTCTTCGGACATTTCATATTTGCCATATAGATAACCACCATATGCAGCGGCAACAACAAGCAGCAATATGGTAGCACAATACAGCAACCAGCGATAAGAGTTTTCTCCCCTCTCTTCCTCCTCTTCCGTCTCTGAGCCATCCTCATCAACAGGTGGAGAAAACTCCACTTTAACATCAGGCTCAACAGAAGTAGAAGACTCTACGGCAGAAGCATCATCAGCCTCAACTTCTTCCTGAACTTCCGTATTCGTTTCAGACACAGTAACCAGCTCCGGTTTCTTATCGACAATTGGCTCTGGATTCTTATCGACAATTGGCTCCTGCTTCTTATCGACAATTGGCTCCGGCTTCTTATCGTCAATTGGCTCCGGCTTCTTATCGACTGCAGGATTGGCAAGCGACTCTTCAGCCTCCGGAGCCCCCTCTTCTTCCTGAGTTTCAGGAAAATCAACACCGTCATTGAGCACTACAGTCTCAAACTGGGAAAAAGGCTTATTGACAATCTCCTTCATCACACTGTCAGGAGTGAATGTCAATTTGGAATGCCCCTCAATAAGGACACGTCCACCAGTATTCACGTTGATGCTCTCGCGCGCATCGACATCAATAATCTTAAAGGTACCCAGTCCCTTGACCTTCACAATCTTGTCCTCATCAAGTCCCTCCTGAATAATGTCAAACATAGCCTGGACAAAACGGCGTGCCTCCTTGTCTTCAAGTCCATTCTTTGATACAAGAACTCCACAAAGGTCGTATAGATTCAACTTACTCATCAGCCTCACCTCCTTTCTTAATTCTTTCCTTCCATGCTGCAACAGGCTTAAATGTGAGCACCAGTTTCGGAGGCACAAGCATGCGCTGTTGTGTTGTAGGGCTAACCATTATCCTCTCCATCTTTTTCTTTACCTCAAAGAGTCCAAAACCTTCGATAGTGAGGCTGTCCCCATCTTGAAAAGCATCGCTCATGGCGTCAATCACATTGGTCACCATCTTCTGAGTGGGAACCTGACTGTAACCTGTGCGCTGGGCAAGTCGTGAAATAAAATCCTTGTTGTTCATACTTGGTTGTTTGTTATAAGTTTATCGTCGTTCCATACAAGTCAAATTCTTCCGAATCGACTATCTTCACATTATAATACCTACCAACTCTCAGCTGACGCTCCTCAACAGGTATAAGAACTTCAGGATCAACCTCTGGCGAGCAGAATTCCGTCCTACCTACATAGAACTCTCCCTCCTTGCGGTCAATAACCACCTTTACGGTCTTGCCCACCTTTTCCGCCTCTATCTCGGCACTAATCCTTTGTTGCAGGGCCATCAGTTTGTCAAGCCTTCTCTGCTTGACCTCTTCTATTACATCATCCTCGTAGTTTTCAGCGGAATACGTGCCATCTTCTTCCGAATATGCGAAAGCGCCCATACGTTCAAATCGAGCCCAACGGGTGAACTCCATAAGTTCCTCAAAATCCTCCTCCGTCTCACCCGGAAATCCCACCATCAGCGTAGTGCGGATATGTATGCCAGGTACTTCCTCACGCATTCGTTCAATAAGTCTGTATGTTTCTTCCTTGGTAACATTACGCTTCATTCTCGCCAACATGTTGTCAGAAATATGCTGCAATGCAATGTCGAGGTAGTTGCAAACATTATCATGCTCCCTCATTACGCGCAGCAAATCCCATGGGAAATGCGTAGGATAGGCATAATGCAACCTTATCCACTTCACACCAGGAATTTCAGCCATTCGCCCAACAAGTTCTGCGATATGTTGCTTGCCGTCAATATCCACCCCGTAATAGGTCAATTCCTGTGCTATCACCTGAAATTCAGTTGTACCGTCAGCCACCAGTTGTCTCACCTCTTGCAGTATCTCTTCCATAGGCCGGCTTACATGCTTTCCTGTGATAATAGGAATGGCACAATAGGCACAATGGCGGTCGCATCCCTCACTAATCTTCAGGTATGCGTAATGTCGCGGTGTGGTGATATGCCTTACCACATTACAAGTCTCCATTGGCGAACCGAGATCGGCCAACAACTGCCTGTAGTTGAACTTCCCATAGAACTTGTCCACCTGTGGTATCTCGGCCTCCAGTTCCTTCTGGTATCTTTGTGAGAGGCATCCCATCACAAACAGCTTTTTCAATCTTCCCTCTTCCTTAGCTTGGGCAAATTCGAGTATAGTGTTGATGCTCTCCTCTTTTGCGTCCTGAATAAATCCGCATGTGTTTATAACGGCAATCTCTCCGCAAGGGTTCTTGCTGTCATGCACGCAATGATACCCCTTGGCCTCGAACATACTCATAAGCGTCTCGCTGTCAACGAGATTCTTTGAGCATCCCATAGTTATTATATCGATAGTATTTTTCTTCATCATATACACTCCCCAGTTTTACTTGTTAACCTTGAACAGTGAGTCAACAAACTGGGCCTTGTTAAACAATTGCAGGTCTTCCATCTTCTCGCCCAAACCAATATACTTCACTGGCACCTTTAACTGGTCGCTAATGCCTATTACGACACCTCCCTTGGCAGTTCCGTCAAGTTTTGTAATTGCCAGAGAGGTGATTTGTGTGACGGCTGAGAACTGCTTTGCCTGCTCAAAGGCATTTTGTCCTGTACTACCATCCAGCACGAGCATAACCTCATCGGGAGCCTCAGGCAAGACCTTCTTCATAACCTCCTTGATTTTCTTCAACTCGTTCATCAGTCCCACCTTGTTGTGCAGACGTCCGGCTGTATCAATAAGCACCACGTCGGCACCATTGGCCTTGGCACTGCTCAAAGTGTCGAAAGCCACTGAAGCCGGGTCGCTGCCCATCTGTTGCTTGATGACAGTCACCCCTACCCTTTCACCCCAAATACAGAGCTGTTCAACTGCAGCGGCACGGAATGTGTCGGCTGCACCGAGATAAACCTTCTTGCCGGCCTGTTTGAACTGATATGCCAATTTGCCTATGGTAGTTGTTTTTCCCACCCCATTGACACCTACAACCAATATGACATAGGGTTTATGGTCAGAAGGCAAGTCCCAGTTGTCATTGTCGTCAGTATTGTTTTCCGACAACAGGGCAGCAATCTCCTGTCTCAGGATACCATTCAGTTCAGATGTACTGACATACTTGTCGCGAGCCACTCGCTCTTCAATTCGCTGTATTATCTTAAGCGTAGTATCAACGCCCACATCACTAGTGATGAGCACCTCCTCCAGATTATCGAGCACATCGTCATCTACCTTCGATTTACCGGCAATTGCTCTTGCCAACTTATCGAATACACTATTTTTTGTCTTCTCCAAACCCTTGTCGAGGGTTTCCTTCTTGTTCTTGTTGAAAAAGCCGAATATTCCCATAATTGTACAATTTGATTGCAAAAATACAAATAATTTTTGAATTAGCGGTATTTTTCCTGCAAAAATTGAAAATAATCAATTAAATATCACCTATTTCGTTGGAAAAAGCAGTAAAAGGACAATAAATACAAAAAAAATAAAAAGACTGTAACCCTTTCAAAAGCTACAGTCTTTATATTTAAGCAAAATTGAATGATATACCTAATTACTTGAAGAATTCCTTAACCTGCTCGTTAGGAACCATCTTCTCATCAAAGATGTAAGCTCCAGTCTTTGGGCTTTTCACCATCTTGATAACCTTTGTGTAAGAGCGACCGTCCGTTGAACCATCGCGGAGGGTAGCCACAACTTTCTTTGCCATTTCTTATAAGCTATTTAAGAGTTATTATTTAATTTCCTTGTGAAGCGTCATCTTTTTCAAGATGGGGTTGTACTTCATCAATTCCATTCTCTCAGGAGTATTCTTACGATTCTTGGTCGTAATGTAACGGCTTGTACCAGGCATGCCACTGTTCTTCATCTCAGTGCACTCCAGAATTACCTGTACTCTATTGCCCTTAGCTTTCTTTGCCATGATGATTATTCTCCTATAACTTTAATGTCCTTCCACTCACAATAGCCCTTAGACACAGCCTGCTTAAGAGCTGCATCCAATCCGACCTTGTTGATCAATCTCAAACCAGCAGCGCTGATTTTCAAGCTAATCCAGCAACCTTCCTCTACATAGTAGAACTTCTTGCTGAAGAGGTTTACGTCAAAGCTGCGCTTTGTGCGATGCTTTGAGTGAGACACATTGCAACCTATCTGTGCCTTCTTTCCTGTAATCTGACAAATCTTCGACATTTCTATCTAAGTTTTCTTTTCTTTTTACTAACTTATTCCAAACAGGGTGCAAAGTTAGCTACTTTTTTCGAAATCACCAAATATTTACTCTTAAAAATCAACCCATTAAGCCATTTTTTAAGATTTCTTTCGATTTACAGCCTCTTTTTACTCAATTTGCGCCCCATTTAACTTCTCCTTGCGACTCTCCGTCATCCTCGTTTGGTGTCTCGTCGTTTTTAAGAAAATCGAGGAACATTTCCAATGCCTTGTTGGTAGCTATAGAGAGGTTTACATCGCGCCCGTAGTCATCTTTCAGCAAGTGAGTGGTCACATTGTCCCTGTCGCCGCAAGCAAGCCATATTGTTCCCACAGGAATTTCCGGTGTTCCGCCTGCGGGACCTGCTATTCCTGTGGCAGCAATGGCATAATCGGTGTTCAGAGCCCTGCAGGCTCCTTTTACCATTTCCACTGCCACTTCCTCGCACACTGCGGTTTTCTCCGCTATTAGTTCACCGTTCACTCCCAGGAGGTTTTCCTTCACCTCGTCTGCATACGACACTATGCCGCCCTTGAAATACTTCGAGGCTCCAGGTATTGCGATTATTGCCTCGGCAATGCGTCCACCAGTACAGCTTTCAGCCGTACCCAACGACTTTTCTCTCTCCCACAGCAGTTGGCTAATCTCCCTGCTGATTATTTTGCTTTTGAAATCCATATATTGTCAAAATTCAATTTATATTATTTCTTACTTGAATGTCACTTTTGAGAATGCCGGGGCATCAATGCTACAGAACTCGCCGTCGAGATACTTGTAATATCCCGTTATACCTATCATTGCGGCATTGTCGGTCGTATAGCTAAACTTCGGGATGTAAATTGTCCATCCCAACCGCTCAGCATGATCCTTGAAAGCATTCCGAAGCCCATTGTTGGCACTTACACCGCCTGCCAGCGCCACATGGTTAATTCGTGTCATTTTCACCGCCTTGCGCAGTTTCTTCATCAATATATCCACTATCGTAAACTCAAGGCTGGCTGCAATGTCCTCCTTGTGCTTCTCAATGAAATCCGGGTCTTCCGCCACCCAGTCTCTCAGATTATACAGGAATGATGTCTTTAGTCCGCTGAAACTGTAGTTGAGATCGGGAATCTGCGGTTCGGCAAACTTGTAGGCATGCGGATTGCCCTGACGCGCAAGTTTGTCAATAACAGGTCCTCCTGGATAGCCCAGCCCCATCACCTTCGAGCACTTGTCGATGGCCTCTCCTGCGGCATCGTCTATTGTTTGTCCCAGCACTTCCATGTCGTTATATGCGTTTACCTTGACAATCTGCGAATTACCTCCACTTACGAGCAGGCAGATGAAAGGCAAGGGAGGAGCGGTGGTGTCGTCGTCGCTCTCCTTGATGAAATGTGCCATCACATGTCCCTGCAGATGATTCACGTCTATCAACGGTATGCCCAAAGCCCTGGCAAATCCCTTGGCAAAGCTGACTCCCACGAGTAGCGAGCCCATAAGTCCTGGTCCTCGCGTAAAGGCAATAGCCGTCAACTGCTCCTTGGTGATGCCCGCCCTCTTGATGGCTTGGTCAACCACGGGCACCACGTTCTGCTGATGCGCCCTCGACGCCAGTTCGGGCACCACTCCGCCGTAGGCCTTGTGTACGTCCTGGCTGGCTGTAACATTGCTCAAGAGCACACCGTTGCGCAGCACTGCAGCCGACGTGTCGTCACAACTACTCTCTATTCCGAGAATATAAATATCCTTCTTGGCTTCCATTTACACCTTATTATATATTTATATCAATAAGTCAATATCTCCACACCGTGTTCAGTCATCAAGAACGTGTGTTCCCACTGCGCACTCGGCAGTTCGTCGCCCGTGATAACCTCCCATCCGTATTCGTCGTCGGCATCAATAAACACCTCCCACGTTCCTTGGTTTATCATAGGCTCTATGGTGAACACCATTCCCGGGACAAGCAGCATACCAGTGTTGCGGTGTCCTATGTGCATCACCTCGGGGTCTTCGTGGAAAGCCAATCCCACACCATGACCACACAAGTCCCTTACCACACCATAGCCGTATTTCTCCGCATGTTTCTGCACAGCATGACCAATGTCTCCTACATATCCCCACGGCTTGGCAGCCTCGGCGCCCACTTCTAAGCATTCCTTTGCCACTCTCACCAATTGTTCTTTTTCCGGGGTAGTTTTTCCTATGACAAACATGCGCGAGGCATCGGCATAATATCCATCGAGAATAGTGGTGAAGTCAACGTTGACGATATCGCCCTCCTCCAGTATGTCCTCCTCCTTGGGTATTCCGTGGCAAACCACCTCGTTGATACTCGTGCAAACACACTTGGGGAATCCCTCGTAGCCAAGACAAGCCGGCACTGCCCCATGGTTAGTGCAATAGTCATAGCATATCTTGTCAATCTCAAGGGTTGACATTCCTGCATGTATATGTTTAGCCACCTCGTCGAGCACGCCAGTATTCACCTTGCCACTCTTTCTGATGCCCTCAATCTGTTCGGGCGTCTTGATAAGGTCACGAGTGGGAACGAGTTTTCCACGCTTTTCCAATTCGATTATTCGCTTGTCAAGCTCTGTCAGCGGTTGCCCTGGCAGGGCATGCCATCTTCTTTTCTTTCCAAACATAAATTATACGTATAATAAAATTCGGGTGCAAAGTTACTACTTTTTTGCCAAACTAACAAAAAATTACACTATTTCTCTTCAAGTCAAGTATTAAATTACATAAAAATAACCCCAGGATACAGTAATCACTACTCCTCCTGGGGCTTTACCTTAAAAAGACACCTATTGAAATAATTTATGTATTAACATGTACACAGGTGAGACGACTTGAGTCGCTATGCCACCTGATTACATTTCTTTCATTTCAAAAAACTTATTATGACTGGGAAAATCACTTTTTAGTCTTTAGCAGCCACAAAATTACTACTTTTTTTTGAATCTGCAAGCATTTTACCTGTTTTTTTTGCCAAAAAAACAAAAAATAGAGTCTTTTTATCCCGATTTTGTTGATTTAGGGCAATAAAACGCTCATATTCTGTCTATTTCTCACTTCGACGGTCCGTCGTGAGTGGGCTTCACAGGTATGATTCGCCCCTTCTTGTCAAATGTCATACGGTCGGCGCACACTTCCCTGTGTACCCCAGGCCCCTTCTCAGGATTGATGAAATGCTTGTTTATGCGGTGATAGAAGATATACCACTCGTCCTTGCCCGGAACCTGTAGTATCGAGTTGTGGGCCGTGCCGTAGATTTCATTCTCGGGGTCTTGTATCAGTATCACAGGCTCGTCAGCCACCTTGATTGGGCCAAGAGGCGACTTAGCCGTTCCGTAAGCCACGTGATAGTTTGGCGAACCAGTGTCATCCACCGACCATGTGAAGTAATATGTACCTTTGCGGTAGAACACGTATGCTCCCTCTCTGAAGGCATAGTCCTGCTTGGTGCCACCCTCGGGAGTCATGACTGTGATGGTTTCCTTCTTCACAGTCTTCATATCGGCGCATAGCTCGGCTCCTGCCATATATCCGTTGCCCCAGTAGATATAGTATTTTTTCGACTTTGGGTCTTGGAATACATCGACGTCTATCTGCTGGCCTCTTCCCACAGGAGAATCGCTGATAATGGGTGCTCCCGACTCCACAAACGGGCCTGTAGGACTGTCGCTCACTGCCACTCCAATCTCCTTGCGCTTGCCGGCATTGGCACTGAAATAAAGATAGTACTTGTACGAACCGTCCTTCTGCTTCACCTCGACGGCAGCCGGAGCCCACAGGTTGCCACTCGCCCACTTCACCTGGTCACTCTTGGCATCGAGCACGACACCCTCGTCTTTCCAGTCAATCAGGTTGTCGGATGAGAACACACTATAAGTATATCCACCCCATCCCGGAGTTCCGTCGGTGGTGCTGTAGATATAGTATTTCTTTGTTTTGTTGGAATAGAGAATCTCCGGGTCGGCATGGAATCCGGGCAGGAGTGGATTGGTGCGGTTGCCGTATGCTTTTATCAGCCTGTCCTTCTCCGCCTGTGTTATTGGGATAATTGTGCCATGGCGCGGAGTGAACATCCCCTTTGTCTCAGTGTTCTGTACAACCGAGAAATCCTTCAGGTCAGTGCTCTTGCAGAACTGGTAATGCCCGTTGGCATAGCAGTCATACATCACAATCCACGACTTGCCGTCAATGCTCTGGCATACACCCACGCCCTCCACGGCCTCGTTCGTCTGGTCAACATGGGCATCGTGCTTTGTCCACTGGCTTCCGGGTTTCTGCCCTGGCTCTGCCGTCAGAGTCTTGGCTGTAGCCTGGAATATGCCCCTTCCGCCCTCACTCTTGTAAAAAAGATGATAGAGTCCGTCGCCGGGGTTATACACAATGTCGCCGTCGATAGTTGCGGAACCATTGTCGAAGAGGAACTGCGGCTCGCCTTCAAGGTCGGTGAAATCGTCATTCACGTATGAATAATAAATCCGGTCGAACGACTTCGGGTGGCTTGTGCGCAGCGAATAGAACACCATATACTTGCCCGCCTTCTTGTCGTAGATGGTCTCCGGAGCCCACACTCGTGTGACATTTCCCCACTTCTTGGGATATTTCGTGGGGAAGTTGACAGCTGAGTGCTGCCAGTTGATTAGGTCATTGCTCTTCATAAGCACCATTCCGCGGTTGCTTGCCCATCCGAGCGAGGATTTCATGTCAGTCACCACCATATAGAACGTCTTGCCGTCCTCACCTCGCAGTATGTGCGGGTCTCTCACGCACTGCGTGAAGGCAATGGTGTCGCTGCTGATTACGGGATAACCTCCGTTGAGCGGCGTGTAGTTATATCCGTCGTCGCTCAGCGCATAGCAAATCTGCTCCTCCTCAGGAGCGTTGCCAGTAAAGTAAGTGAACAGGTAAGCCACTTTATCTTCCTGTGGCTGTGCTGCAGCTGCGCTAACCAAGGCAGTTGCCAAAAATGCCATTATTTTTCTCTTCATACTCTGAATAAAGTTGATATTAGTTATTTCGGCTGCAAAGATACTCATTTTTTTCCAATCAGCAAAACATTATCGCATTATTTTCCACCATTTTCTTTGCCATTCAGGAATTTATTCGTATATTTGCAGCCAAGTAAGTAGAAAGAATACTACCATAACAAAACATAACCAACAGAAATGGCGACAAAATGAAAAAACGTATAGCTACAATAATATGCTTGCTTATGGCCAACTGCGCCCAAATATGGTGCAGTGACCAGAAGTACAAGTCGGCCTACATCGACTCCCTGAACACCGACGTAGAGAACCACATTTATGACAAGGATGTGACAAAGCGCATCGACAAGCTGATGAAGGCATCAAAAGAAGCCCAAGACGAAACGGGCATAGCACAGGCATACAAGCAGTATATCTTCGTCACCTCACTATGGCAAGGCAAACCTGAGAAAGCCAAGGCTTTGATAAAGGACATGTATCGCGACATAAAGGACAAAGACAAACTGAAAGATATTTTTATCAATGCCTATAAATATGTAATTTACGGATTCCAGGATTTGGGACGCAATCATTCAGCCATTGCCACAGCAAGGGAGATGGCAAACAGCATCATTTCCCCCAAGGTGTTTACTATAGCCCACTTTGCCATATATGAATGCTATAGGGATATGCGCTTGGAGGATATGGAACTAAAGGAACTCAGCTTGCTCATCAAGAATATTGAGAAAGGCAACAACTATATGGCAGCAAGTATATATACGTATGCTGCTTTGTCGTATATAGACGACAATAGGCAATATGATGTCCAGGCTCTGTCATGCCTTGTCAAGGCCGATTCGATAAGCGCCGCCAACAAGGGCAAGAAGAATGACACCATGCGCGACTTCCAAGAGAATTTCCTGTGGTACACCTATGCCAATTATCACTTAAAAGCAAAGAAAGGGAACATTGACAAGGCACATTACTATATGTCGCTGCTTGAAGAAGACAAAACAGAAGACTCCCGCCGTCTGCTCTATGCACTACGTATGGAGGAGAATATGAATGCCGGGCGGTGGAAGGAAGCCCTCATAGCGAGCGACTCGTTGGTGAAAATCAAACAGGAGATGGACATCATGCCATATACAGAGACACATTATTATGACATGGCGGCTATATACAAGGGATTACATAATTATCCCAAAGCACTCGAATACATGGAAAAATTCAAGGCTCTCAACGACTCCAACCGCATTCGGCAATCACTCACCAACAGCGAAGAGATGTCAGAACTACTCAATGTTAAGCAGTATGAATATGAGAACATGCGGCTGGAGAATGTGATTAAAGACAGGAAGTTGCTTACTGCATACATAATAATCGGGTTGATATTGGTGGTATTGGTATTGCTAATCCTGGTAATAGTGCAACAGGTGAGAGCGTCACGCCAGCTCAGGGATGCCAATGCCACAATCACAAAGGCATACCAAAAGACCGAGCATGCCTTAGCGGTGAAAAACTCATTTATCAAGAGCATCAAGCACGAGATACGTACACCGCTAAACGGCATAGTGGGATTCTCACAGGTGCTCACATCCATGTTAGACGACAAGGAAGAATATAAGCAGATGACCGATGTGATTATCGAGAAAAGCAACCAGTTGACCAAGATTATCGATGACGTTCTGTATGCCTCCGACATACAGAATATGCCTGTCAACTTAGAGTCTGTAAACATCGGCGATGTAATAGTCGATGTCAGTAACAACTACAAGGAGTTGCTGCCCAAGGACGGAAAGATGATTATTGCACCCATCAATGCAGACATAATGGCGACCACCGACCGCGCCCTTCTCGCCAAGACACTGACCTTGGTAGTGGATAATGCTGTGAAATTTGCCGGCAACAGCACTATCACCATTGCAGCCAAACAAGACGACAGCCACGCTGAAATAACAGTGAGCGACTGCGGAAAGGGCATACCCAAGGACAAGAGTGAGTGGGTGTTCGAAGAGTTTACCAAGGTTGATGATTTCACACAAGGCACTGGTTTGGGATTGGCGATATGCCGTGAATTGGTGAAACGTCTGCATGGTTCAATCTATATTGACACCAATTATACCAAAGGATGCCGCATGGTGATTAGCCTGCCGCTTACATAAAGCTCTGAAGGCTTGTGGCGACTATCCCATGCCAATAGGCACTCCTGTCAGTGCAGGCAAGCGCACTGTAGGAGATATCACCGAATACCTTTTCACAGTAAGTTCACGATCGATGGATGGCTCTACAGCCTCGGCAAAAGTATATGTCACAGTGGCAAAGGACGAGAAACCCGAATTCACCGAAGTAGTGAGATAAAACTCGGGGATAAAAGATAAATAATGCTTATTATTACGAGTAGAGAATGTATCAGCAAGATTGTTCCATATAAGGATGAAATTATATCCAAATATGGAGTGCGTTCTATGCATATTTTGGGCTCTGTCACCCGAAATGAGCATTTAGTTTAAGCTGCCGTTCCGTATTCGTAGATACAATCACTGGCAAGATCTATTTCATCATTCCAATACACACACGTCCTACTACAGTCAAGTTGCGCTTGACCAAACAAGCCGAAAGTCTCCGACAAAGGTCGAAACGATGGCAACGTCTCAATATCTTCCTTTACATCATAGATGACCTTATAGCCATCATCAAACTCAACGGCAAGACGGAAGTCATCCAATACCGCAAGCGTCTTAATCCTTGGTATCATATCTGAATACCAGTTTTCATAATATCCTCATATAGAGGCGACGGATGACATTCTTCAATCAAAACTGGCTCAATGAGGTCATTGATTATTCGGCTTGCCGTCCATAATAATGGCACATTGGCAAACCAGTCGCCCACCATTTTGGGGACAACTACGGCAATGTCAATATCACTATCCTCGCGCTGGGTGCCTTTACTGTACGACCCATAAAGATACACCTTGGTAGGATTGAAATGCCCTGAAATGGCATCCTTGTATTGTCTTGCAATTCTTATAGCATTGTCTCTATCCATAATCCTTAATATTCGCCTTATATCCAGCTTCATCATAAATCTCTATATATTACCAAAATCTGCTTGCAAAGATAATACATTATATCTGAAAGAACAATATTTGGGAGCACTTTTTGAATAAAAAAAGATATTTTCCTCAAATTCCTTTGCCATTTCGGGAATAATGCGTATATTTGCAGCGGTTAAACATACAACGCTTATGATTACGAGAAGAGAATGTATCAGCAAAATTATTCCATACAAGGATGAAATAATGTCTAAATATGGGGTGCGTTCAATGCATATCTTTGGCTCAGTCGCCCGCAGCGAGAATTGACAACTATGGATTCCTTGTCTTCGGATAAAAGAAAATAATTAGGTATATTTGTTAAAGATAAAAATTATTAAGTAATATGGCACAGATATTAGTAACTATAGATGAAAGCATTACAACCAACAGCATACGACACGCCATCGGAATGCTCAAGG
>JALERP010000110.1 GCA_022764085.1 Prevotella sp. | reverse complement strand
ACTGAAGTTTCCCACCCTTTGAAGGAGTGTGATAAAATGAAGAATTGAGTATAAAAAAGATTGCAAAATATAACAGAAATCGAGAATAATTTTGTATCTTTGTAGCTGCAAAACAAACAAAATACAAACCATTCAAGATTTCTGTTATGGCTGCAAAGTTAGCAAATATTCACGAGATGTACAAGCTTTTGAACGAAAAAGAGCGAGTAAACCACGACATTATGTCTGTATTCGGACGATTTGGGCTTTCCCAGACCCTCCGTAGGCTTGGTTTGGAGAAACAGCAGGGCGTATCTGCCTTGCAACTGATTATCTCCCTCTGCCTGTTCCGCTTCAATGGGGCGAGCATATTTGGCATGTACCGCAGGGACTTCCACTCTTTGGTTGACACTGGAAAGAACTGCTATTACCGCATGATGAGCCGTGAGACGATGGACTGGCGCACTTTGCTGCTCCGCATGTGCGTCCGTTTCTTCGCCATCCTTCGCAAGGAACACGCGGAGGAGAACGACCAGCCTCGCTGCTATATCATCGATGATACGACTTTGGAGAAGACCGGAGTTTCGATAGAAGGCATCAGCCGTGTGTTTGACCACGTGAAACACAGGTGCGTACTGGGTTTCAAGGAACTGATTCTCGCATACTTCGACGGTCGCACCACAATACCTGTTGACTTCTCCCTTCACCGTGAGAAGGGAACGGATAAGAACTACGGACTGAGCGAGGAAGAGCGTGAAAGGCAGTTCGCAAAGAAACGGGACAAGAGCAATCCCAACTACACAAGGTTTGAGGAACTTGACATGAAGAAGGCTGATTGCGCCATAGGCATGATGAAGCGTGCCTGGAAGGCTGGACTTCGTGCCGCATACGCCCTTTGTGACAGTTGGTTCACCTGCGAGGAATTTATTCATGCCGTACGTTCCATAGGTGACGGAAGCGTCCATTTCCTTGGTATGGGCAAGATGGGCAACAAGAGGTATTATGTCCGGGGATTCCATCAGAATGTGTATGAGATGATTTCTCGATATGAGCGCACTGAGACCAAGAAAATGCCCAAGTACAACAGTAGGTATTTCAAGGTAAATGGCTTAATGGGCAAGGAAATCGTTAGGATATTCTTCATCAAGTACGGCCACAACCAGAACTGGAACATCATAATCACAACAGATATGACGATGAACATTACAAAGTGCTTCGAGACTTATCAGATACGCTGGAGCATAGAGGTGTTGGCGAAGGAAAGCAAGCAATATCTCAGACTTGGACAATACCAGGGAAGAGACTTCGACGGACAGATAGCCGACTGTACATTATGCCATATGACCTACATCGTACTTGTCATTGACAAACGTCTTAACGATTACGAAACAATGGGGGCTTTGTTTGAAGAGCAAAGAGAATCCCTGATGGCTCTTACGCTTTGGCAAAGGCTGTTGGCCATCATCAAACGATTATTGGAAGTCTTGGCCGACATGTTGGGAATTTCTTATGAGGAGCTCTCTGCATCCATCGTCAGAGACGAGGAAATGCTTAGCCGGTACATCGTACTTGCCGAGGCATTAGAAGACTATGATAAGGCTGCTTGACATGAGAAATATTGAAAAACAAATATTTAGACCACTCATAAGGGGTGGGAAACTTAAGTTATCAATATATAGTATGCAAGGATGGCAACTGGATTGTTACATATCCTGCATCTAATGCGACCCTGTCAATCCCCGCCGATGGCACATACGACATTACATATACATACAAGGTGGGAGATGATGAGCCCAGCGCAGTGGCTACGATGTCAGAAGGTGGCAATACGGGAGAAGAAGGTGGCAATACGGGAGAAGAAGGCAATGGAGACCCTGTTCCCTCCGGCGGCATCACCATATATGCAAAGGGCGAAACTGCACCATATATTTTTGCATGGTATAATTCTGACTCAAATACCATTGCAGGAAACTTTCCGGACACTCAGATGACAAATTGGACTGTCATCAATGGCAATAAATTCTGGTTCTACAATATCACCGGTTATTATAGTTTTTCTTATATTTTAAATAATGGAAGTATTAGTCAGACTATTCAGACAAGGCCTCTATTAGCCACCGGCGACCGCTATCATGGTGAGGGCACTAGATGGGAAGACATCACCGACCAGATGACACCTGCCTATACCGACATCACCCTTGCAGCCAACAGCGGCTCAACCAACTATTGGTGTACATACAGCAACATGAGTTCTGCCGCAAGACTGAGCACAGTGGACGGCACAAGTCTGAAGGTGTATGACGCTAAGGTGGGCGGCGGCGCGTTGACGCTGACAGAGCGCACAAGCTGCGACGTGGCACTTGGTGAGGGCGTGCTTGTGTGGAGCAATGGTGCTAAGGTCCGCGCAACAGCTATCACCGACAAGTTGACCGCAACTGTAAATACCGACCTTGTTGCTACACCATCCGTAGCTCAGACGAAAACTGCCGACGACGGTTATAAGCTCTACCGCCTGACCTACAATGATGTTGCAAGCAAGACTGGCCTCGGCTTCTATCTCGGACTGGTGAAAGATGCGGAAGGCACAGTAATAAGCGATGGATCTAAGCTCAAGGCCACTCCAAATAAGGCATACCTCAAAGTAACTACTGAGGCTGCGACAAAGCCTTCCAATGCTGCACCTGCACGAGGCTTCGCTTTCCCCGGCGATGACGAGACAACTGGCATCGGAGAGATTGTCATCGAGGGTGATGCAGGCATCAGTGGCTCTGCCAATGCCAATGACCGCATCTACAACCTCCAGGGCCAGCAGGTGACTGCCCCTGTGAAGGGACTCTACATCAAGAATAACAAAAAAGTAATAATCAAATAAAACATAGAGACATGAAGAAAAATTATATTAAGCCTGAGATGAAGGTTTATGAAATTGAGTCACAGCAGTTGTTGGCCGGGTCGGGAACAGGAGTAGAGTCCGGAGTGAGTTATTACAGCGACGAATGTCCCGATGACGGTAATGAAGCCATTTGGTAATATAGGATAATTTTCTATTTCAATAACAGTTGGAGGCTGCAAGCGGCATAGTAAATGCCATTTGCAGCCTCCACTGTTTATAAACGAATCAAACAAGTTGATCCTCAGTCTTGCCACTCCCTTCGTTTCCGACATACGTATCAACTTCGAGAAATATTTCTATCGCGATGGTGCAATAGTTAAGCCGTCGGAGAAGGACAAGATTGTTGTGGAATTCATGACAAGGTTCTGATTGTCAATAAAACATAAAAAGAAGGAGAAATTTTTGCGTTTTCAGTAATTTATTCGTATATTTGCGCCATTAAAACAATATTATTTGCAAATATATGGAATGGATTACTGAAAACGCATGGATTATAAAAGACCACTTCAAGGAATAAGTTTAGTGAAAGACTTGAATATAGAAGACAAGAAGGGGCGAATCCTTGTAGTCGATGATAATGAGGATGTTCTGCTGTCGCTCAACATGCTGCTCAAGCCATACGTGGAGGCAGTGAGAGTGACAGCCAATCCTGAGCGTATCGTCGAGTTTATGGATTCGTACCATCCCGATGTCATCATACTCGACATGAACTTCCATCGCGATGCCATCAGC
>JALERP010000070.1 GCA_022764085.1 Prevotella sp. | reverse complement strand
ATACTGGAGCGTATATGAATATTGCTACGACAAGGAGCGCCAGGGCGAAAGCACCATAGACATCACTCCCGACGAATGGGACAAAATCATCGACTTCGTGGCTTCGGAGCTAAAGCCCCATGGATATGACATGATATGCACTGACGGATTCATCGCCATGCTTTCCACCGACGCTTCGGGATATATGACCCAGTATGGCTCCATTTCGTTGAAAGACCTCATTGCCAAGTGCAAGGCAAAGGGACTGAAACTCGGAGTATATGACAATCCGCTCTGGATACACGGACCGAGAGAGACAAAAATCGAGGGTACTGACTATACTTTCGCTGACCTATATTATAATGGTAAGACTGCAGTGCAGAATCCCGGTTCGGAAGACAAGTGGTTTCATTGGGCAGTGGCAGAGAATCCCGGATGCAGGGAATATATCGACGGTTTCTTCAAGCATTACAAGAACCTCGGGGTGGATTTCATCCGTATGGACTTCCTCTCGTGGTATGAGGATGGCAAGGACCGCGGCATGGGTGTCGTAGGGCGTGGATATGGTCGTGAGAGTTACGCTCGTGCCTTGGCTTATATCGCCGAGTCGGCTAAGAAATATGGTATCTTCACCTCTCTTGTAATGCCACACATGTATAACGACGCCGAACTGGAGGCTCGTTATGGCAATATGGTGCGCATCGTTTGTGACACCGGCGGCGGTGGCTGGTGGCACTGCTCTGCACAGGACAAAGGCAAGTCGTATGCCAACTGGCCCAACTGCAACAATCAGTTTGACGGCTTTACTTATTGGTCGCATATCGCCGGACGTAACAAGGTTATCCTCGATGGTGACTTCATACGTCTGAACAAGTTTGAAACCGAGGCAGAAAAGCAGACCGAAATATCCCTTCAGCTCATTGCTGGTGGACCTGTTGCCGCTGCCGACCAATATGGCACAATAGGCGATAATGCCAAGTATTACACCAACGACGAACTCCTTGCGCTGAATAGTGACGGCTTTGTAGGTAAACCGCTCAGCGACAAGCTTGGCGACAAGAAGAACGAGATATGGTATGGCCAGATGTCAAATGGAGACTATGTCCTTGCTCTCTTTAACCGCAGCGACAATACTTCTACCGTTTCAGTCAACTTCTCTGAAATAGGCATAAGCGGTGAAATGAACGTACGCGACTTGTGGGAGCATGCCGACGAAGGAAAGGCTTCATCTATCACCGCCAACATACCTGCACATGGATGCAAGGTGGTGAAACTGACAAAATAATTAGATATTCAAAATTTTCTTAGTTATGATTCATACATTTAAAAAGTGCTTTGTTTCCGCGATCTGTGTAATGGTGGCTATCAGTGCCACCTCACAGGTTGCCAGTCATTCCGTGGCTTCGCCCGACGGAAATCTTAAACTGAGTTTCTCGCTGACTGATGAAGGCGTGCCAACATATAAGATTGACTACAAGGACATTCCTGTGGTGAAGACAAGTCGCCTCGGCATGGAACTTAATGAGGAGAACTCGTTGATGGACAAATTCCGCATCAATAAAGTCTCCACCTCATCCTTTGACGAGACATGGCAACCTGTGTGGGGTGAGGAGAGTAATATCCGCAACCATTACAATGAGTTGTTCGTGGAATTGGAGAAACCGTCTAACGGACGATTTATGAATTTCCGTTTCCGTGTTTATGACGACGGCGTAGGTTTTCGTTACGAGTTCCCGCAGCAACAGTTCCTGCCTTACTTCACCGTAAAAGCCGAGCACACAGAGTTTGCCATGGCAGGCGACCATACGGCATGGTGGATTCCGGGAGACTACGACACGCAAGAGTACGACTATACCGAGTCGAAACTCTCTGAGATACGCGGATTGATGGAGGCTGCCAAGTGTGACAATGCCTCGCAGACATTCTTCTCTCCAACAGGTGTTCAGACATCGTTGCAGATGAAGACGGCAGAGGGGTTGTATGTCAATATCCACGAGGCGGCACTTGTTGACTATTCGTGTATGCACCTCGACCTCGATGA
>JALERP010000189.1 GCA_022764085.1 Prevotella sp. | reverse complement strand
GCATCACCACGATATGCATCCTCATCAATATTCAATACCTGACGATTGTTCCCGGCCTTGTTTGTTTGGTCGAACACACTCAGAACCTCCACAAGGCGGTTATTCACACGGCCATGAAGAAGAGGTATCTGGACTATAATGCTGTCATGCACAAGACTCTCGACGAACGGGTCGGGCATACCCTTAGTGACTTCAACACCGTCATAGTCGTATGACTTGTGTCGGACATAAAGAACAGGCTCCTCTATTTCACCCACTCGATGTCCAAGCAGATATACAGTTATCATCGGAATACCGTAGCCGTTGGGGGTGTCGTCCTTCAGTATGTTGTCGGGGTTAGCGTATTGCGTGCCGAGGTACTGGCGGAAACGTAGTGTCTCCGTCTCAAGCCACGTCTTCTGAAGCTCTATCAGCACGAGTTTCAGACTGCCGTCGTCTTGGCGCACCTGGGCGCCAAAATCGATACGGAACATAGATATCTTGTCTCGTGTGCCGTTGGTGTATTCATGCTTGCGCATTTCAACCTCAGCCACCTCCCTCTGCAGAAGGGCTGAAAGCACTGTCTTGGCAACGCGGTTGTCCTCCATAAGGTATTTGAAGACTGCGTCATATATAGGGTTCGCAATACTTATTATCATAGTCGTATTTTATTAGTCCGATGCAAAGATAATACAAAAAGATGAATCTGCGAAGAAAACGGGGATTTATTTCTTATTTTTTAATAATCACTAAACAACACACGGTAAGCGAAACCGACATTAACACGAGACCTGCGACAGGTAATCAACACACCTTGATCGGGTCAATGTACCAGTCCCTCTGATTCCCTTGAATTTGTTTCAATATGCAGAAAGATGTCCCCTGTGTTATTCGAATCTATCGCGGGCGAGACGCCCACGCTCCCAGTGGCATACGCACAGTTTTTTACTTTAGAAGGTCGATTATGCAGGAATTTTGCGAGAAATCATAGGGGAATAGTTGGAATTTTGTGATATTTCGAGTAAAAACCTTTGGAATTTTGTGATTTATTTGTATCTTTGCAGCGGTTTTTTGTAATAAAACGATATACAATACATTGAATATAACTCTATTAAGAAGAAAAATAGACTTCTATTTGCATGAGTGGAAAGCGAATGACGCAAGAAAACCTCTTATTGTCAAAGGAGCAAGACAAATTGGCAAGACTTCATCCATCATGCAGTTTGCTACGACTCACTATGAGAATGTCGTGGCAATTAACTTCGTGTTGGAACAAAAGTTCAAGAGGATATTCGATGACGGTTATGACGTTGATAGCATCGTGAAGAACATAACGCTCATCGACCAGTCGCTGAAGTTTGAGGCAGGGAAGACACTGCTCTTTTTCGACGAGATGCAGGACTGCCCAAAATGTGCCACTTGTCTGAAGTCTTTCTGTATTGACAAAAGATACGACGTTATCTGTTCGGGGTCGCTTATGGGAATCAACTACAGGGAAATCGAGTCGAACAGCGTAGGATACAAGCAGGACTATGAAATGTTCTCAATGGACTTTGAGGAATTTTTGTGGGCAAGAGGGTATGGTGATAAATACATCGACGACATGCTGAGCCACATTATGGAACTGAAACCGTTTTCATCGCTTGAGATGGACATCTACATGAATCTCTTCCGCGAATACATGCTCATCGGTGGTATGCCTGAGGTGGTGAGACGGTTTGTGGAAAGCGGCAACTACAGCGGCACGCTCGACATACAGCGGCAACTGCTTGCCGACTATGAGGAGGACATAACAAAGTATGCCCAAGGACTGGACAAGGGGCGGATAAAGAACATATATCAGCACATATCCGTGTTCTTGGGACAGGAAAACAAGAAATTCCAAGTGTCGAAGGTGGCACGGGGAGCACGCTCACGTGAATATGCGGGAACAGTGGAATGGCTTGAGGATGCAGGTATAGTGAATGTATGCTACTGCCTCGACCAACTGTCCTTGCCGCTGAAAGGCAACTACAACCCGAAGATGTTCAAGCTCTATTATAGTGACACGGGATTGCTCGTGGCTTCGCTCGACGAGGAGAGTCAAACCGATATCCGCGTCAACAAGAATTACGGTACATACAAAGGGGCTATATACGAGAACATCGTGGGCGACATGTTGGTTAAGCAAGGCTATGACCTGTATTTCTTCCGCAACGAGAAGTCAACAATGGAAATGGACTTCTTTGTGCGTGACATAAAATCTCTGATTCCTGTCGAAGTGAAAGCCAACGACAATGCCACTCCTACCCTGAAGAAGATGACCGACGGCAGATATGCCGACATCAAGTTTGGCATTAAGCTCTGCAACAGGAACATCGGATTCAACGGACAGTTCTACACCCTTCCCTACTTCCTGACCTTCATACTAAAGCGCTGGCTTAGGAAGATAAACTGCATAGATGAAGTTAATCAATGAACCAGTTCCCAATGATTCTTGATTTTATTCATCGATCTCGCAAATAAAACAGACTTTCGGTATAAATCTCAAAATAGTAAGATTTTGACCGAAAGTCTGCAATTATGTGTGGATGTAGCGTTTATTATTTCACGACTACCTTTTTGCCATTAACGATGTAGATTCCGCAGGGCAGTTCGTCGAGTGATGTTGCCGACATGCTCACACCTTGTATATTATATATGCCCTTGGAGATGTCGATGGCCTTGTCGTCCTCGATGTCTTCAATGCCAGTTGGTTCGCCGCCATTCAGTCCGCGCACGAAACCAGCATATACATGCTTGCGATAGTTGTTGATGTCCCAAATACCAACCGGTTCACCGCCACGCCATCCGCTGTTTGCGGGAGCATCGGTGGTGCACCATTGGCAGATGCCCCACTGCTGTTCGGGCGGTATGATACGGAAGTATTCCTTGAAAATCCACTCATAGAAGTCGGCCATCTTCTTGTGCTCGGCTTCTGTCAGGTCCTCGGTCTTGGATGATTTACCCCAACGGTCGGATCCGCGAACATAACCCATATCCAATTCACTCACACGCACGAGTTTGCCGGAATTAGCCATGAGCTGGAACATCTTAGTGATGTGTTTCTTGACATTATTCAGGTGAGTGGCGTTCTCAAAGCAACTGATGTGCATCTGTGTGCCGATACCGTCAATCTTGGTAACACCGTCGGCCTCCCATTTCTTTATCCAGTTGATTAGCGACTTCACCTTTTTGTTGTCATCCCAGTCTGACTCCAGGTTGTAGTCGTTGATAAATAGGACAATATCCTCAGGACCATATTTGCGTGCCAGACGACATGCCTGACGGATGTACTCCAGGTCGCCCATGTGGTCCTGCCAATAGAATGCGTCGCCGCCGACATCCCAAGTTCCACTGTTATATCCTTCGGAATGCTGCAAGTCGTAGTAGCCATCTTTGTCATTATCGCCGCCGGAGATAGCTTCGTTGACAAGGTCCCATGCCTTAACCTTACCGCCACAGGCTTCCATCATGCCCTTAATCCACTTGTCCATTGCCCAGACGAGTGTGTCGTGGCGCTCTGCCGATTGCCAGTGATGGTAGTCGGTTTTTTATTGTATTTGTTACATTTACTTTATATGGTGTTCCATTGAAACAATTTTTAAAAAATTGGTTATAATAATTAGAATGATATATTATTATATATATTATCTTTGCACTCCGAAATCAAATATAATTAAAACATTTATGATGAAATCAATCTTAATCTCATTGTTCGTGCTTATAGCATCGACAGCCAGTGCATTGGAATCAAAGACTATCAATGTGAATGGATCTACGCGTAAGTATCTTCAGTATGTTCCTAAGGGAATAGGCAAAAACGCCCCGTTGCTCATTTCTTGCCACGGAATGAACCAGGACGCTAATTATCAAAGCGGGATGCTGAAGATAGAGAGCGTGGCCGATACCGCCATGTTCATCACCGTTTTCCCCGAAGGCGAGGGAAAATCTTGGGACATCTCTGGCAACAAGGACATCAATTTTATTCTCGGTATCATCGACAAGATGCACGAGGATTACAAGATAGACCGCGGCAGGGTGTATCTGTCGGGATTCTCTATGGGTGGTATGTTCACCTATCATGCCATGACAAAGATTGCCGACAAGATAGCGGCATTTGCTCCTATCAGTGGTTATCCCATGGGTGGAATGTCGTTTACGAGTTCGCGCCCCATTCCAATCATCCACACTCACGGAACAAGCGACTCGGTTGTGCCGTTCGACCGTGTACAGAGTTTTATAGACGGATGGGTAAAGCGCAACAACTGTCCTACAACTCCCGTGGTGACAGCAAACTATCGTGGTGCCAGTCATATCACAAGATATGAATACGGTCCTGGCGACAACGGAGTGAAGGTGGTGTTGATGAAACTTGCCGGTAAGGATCATTTTGTTTCAAATGACAAGGGAGTGCTGACAGGCGACGAGATATGGAAATTCTGCAAGAACTATTCCATCGACATGAGTGCACCGTCGGTGGATTTTATCTCCCCAACAGCCAATCAGCGCACATTCCTCTTCAATGCAGGTGAGGCAAAGGCAAGTATTAATGTTGCTGCCAAGGCATCTGCCAACAAGGGTGAGATGAAAAGCGTGAGCCTGTATGTAGATAATAATTTTGTCGAAACAAAAACCGCGGCACCTTATGAATGGACTGTGGATAATCTTTCGGCAGGGGTGGTAAACGTAGAGATTATCGCTGAGGACACAGAAGGCAACAAAAAAGCTGTGTCGAGAAATGTGAAGATTGAAAATGTAGATGGAGAGTTGCGCCTTGACTATGATTTTAGTAAGGAGAGCTATATGCCTGCGGGATGGTCGAGTTGGGACGGAGATGAATTGCGTCATGGTCCTTCGGGAGGCTATGGACTTGGTGCGAGACTATTCAAGATGACTGGCGCAAAGCGCGATTTCGACATGGGACTGTATGGACGCAACAAGACAGGTAAGGAAGGCGACGGATGGATGCGTTTCGGTGACGACGAATCTTCTGCCTCAGTTTTTGTGGGTGAGGGCAAATATGAGTTCCACACTCTTGCCGCCAACTGGTCGAACGAAGGTCCAGTCATCTTCCGTGCACTGAATGCCGACACGAATGAAGTACTTGCTGAGCAAACCATCAATCCCACTTGCAATATCGGCAATAAGGCAAGCAACTCCTTCAGCGGCTCATCTAATGTAGTATTGCCCTTCTACGTCACATCACCTACAAGGATCATCATCGAGGTGGTCATCAATGTGGCGGTTTATGGCGACGTGATGCTCAGCGATATAAGTATCAAGAAGTCCGACAATACTGGCATCAGTATAATGGAAATTCCTGAAACTGACAATTCTACCTATTATGATATTAGAGGCATAAAGTCCTCAAAAAACAACAAGGGCGTTTATATATACAATGGACGTAAATATGCTAAATAATCAAATATAAAGTAATGAGAATATTATCAATTAAAAAGACAAGAACATTTATGTTCGCAGTATGCTCAATATTTTTTGCTACTGCACTGTATGCCGACGTAAACTCGGCGGGAAACAATGTCTCACTATCTGTTGACGGTAAAGACATTAACGTCACCTTCTATTCATCCGACATCGTAAGGGTGACCAAAACTCCTGTTGGCAGCAATGCTGCAGAAGTAAAGAGCGAGGTGGTGACAATGAAGCCACAAACAGATTTTGCTGTCGATGTAGCTTACGGAACGTCGAAGGTTAGGATGAAATCCAAGACTCTTATGGTGGATATTGACCGCCGCACTGGTCTGTTGGTATTCTACTCAGAGTCAGGTAAACTTCTGCTGAAGGAGAAAAACATTGGTTTTGAAAAACGTGACGAGGGTAGCGACAAGGGAAGATACCAGGTGACACATACATATCTGTTGGAAAAGGACGAGGCTATCTATGGACTCGGAACAGTGCAGGATGGTAAACTCAACAGACGAGGACTGTCCAAGATTGTGGAGCAGACTAATCTCGAAGATTTTCAGAATGTGATACAGTCTATAAAAGGATGGGGAATTTATTGGGACAACTATAGCCGAGCCTATTTCGAGGACAATTCCCATGGCATGACTTTCAAGGCTGAGGTGGGCGATTGCGCCGACTACTACTTTATGTATGGAAAGACTGCCGACGGAGTGAATCGCTGTATGCGACAGCTTTCGGGCGATGTGCCGATGTTCCCCTTGTGGACCTTTGGCTACTGGCAATGTCGCGAACGTTATAAGTCGCAGCAGGAACTACTCGAGGTGGTTGACAAATACCGAAAGCTGCGAGTGCCTCTTGATGGTATTATACAGGACTGGCAGTACTGGGGAAGCAACTATACATGGAATGCCATGGACTTTATAGGGGAGACATTTCCTAACGGCAAAATGATGATAGACAGTGTGCACAAGCAAAACGCACATATCATGATTTCTATCTGGGCAAGTTTTGGACCTCAGACACAGCAATATGCAAAACTTAAGGAAAAAGGGTTGCTGTTTGATTTCGAGACATGGCCGCAGAGCGGATTGTCACACATCTGGCCTCCACGAATGGATTATCCCTCAGGTGTAAGGGTTTATGACGCTTTCAGTCCTGTGGCTCGACAGATTTATTGGGATCATCTCAAGAAATTGTTTGACTATGGTATGGATGCATGGTGGATGGATTCCACCGACCCCGACTTCTTCAACGCGAAAAAGGAACACTATGAGCAAAAGGGTGCTATGGGTTCGTGGCGAAGTGTTAGAAATCTGTTCCCTCTTGCCACAGTGAAAGGCATATATGAAAAGCAGCGTAAGACATCTGAGGAGAAACGCGTGTTCATCATGACCCGCTCGGCGTTTGCAGGACAGCAACACTATGGCTCGGGATTGTGGTCAGGCGATGTGGCATCAACCTGGGACATGCTCAGGAAGCAAGTGCCCGCAGGACTTAACTACACTATGACTGGATGTCCCAATTTCAACACTGACATCGGCGGATTCTTCTGTGGCTCTTATAATACTAATGGTGCTGGTTCTGCTCCACGCAACAAGCAGTATCAGGAACTTTATGTGCGCTGGATGCAGTATGGGTTGTTTTGTCCCGTATTCCGCAGTCATGGTGCAGATGCTCCGAGAGAGATTTACCAATTTGGAAAGAAAGGAGAACCTGTATATGATGCAATAGAAAAGACCATACGTCTGCGTTATCGTCTTCTGCCGTATCTGTATAGCACAGCATGGCAGGTTACTTCGCAAGGCGA
>JALERP010000144.1 GCA_022764085.1 Prevotella sp. | reverse complement strand
TATAGTGTCTGAATTGATTCATGCGCTAGTGTATGGGGAGCAAGTTCCTACTTATGGCAGTATGATTGCAAAGTCGTATATGTATGACGAGAGGATCGCAGAATATATAGACAAGGCATGGAAAGAAGATGACATAGCCAAATTGATGGATGATGACTTTATGGGTTATACCCTAGTGACATTGTCTGTGGGGCTTTGGGCTTATTGGCATTCAACATCTTTCGTCGATGGATTGCTTAAGGTGGTGAATGCTGGCGGTGATGCAGATACAAATGCTGCTGTGGCGTGTGCTATTCTTGGGGCAAAATATGGATTTGATTCTATCCCGACGGAATATGTAGAAGGATTGATCTATAGGGATAAACTTGAAGATGTTACTCGTGGTTTAAATAATATATTTAGGGCAAGCAGATGAAGAGTGGATATATATTAGCTCTTTATCCCTGCAAGATTATTAACCTTGGTGACTATTATATCTTTCAATCTTACAGCTATGCCGTTTTGATTTTCTATCGTAATTGATGCCTACAAGAATGATGTCACCCGTGTATTCAGATACAATACCCTTGTAGTTTTTATCCTTGATTTGACTTATTGCAGATAAAGCGTTTTTGTCACATTTGAGTTCAAGGATTATTGCAGGGAGGGATACGTTTATCCTTGGGATGAGGACTAAATCTGCAAACCCTTTCCCAGTGGGCAACTCTCGGTGGAAAATATAGTTGTTCCTGGCAAAATAGTATGCCAAACTGAGAACACAAGACAAAGAGTTTTCGTTGTTGTACGAGAGAATACTTGTATTCTGGTCATGAACAAGCTCTATTCCTTTGGCTACGGCATCCTCATCTCCTGCGAGAGTTGCATTAAGTAGGGATTCAGATTCTTTTATCGCATTAGAAACTATATCCCAACCATTGGCATTCACGGCATTTACCATCTCTCCGCTTACTTCCTTATTAGGAATATAACATTCTTGGGAGTTACCATCATACGACAAATAGCCGAGATGGATAAGTACTGTGAGGACATCGTCCTTGCAATTAATTATTGACAAGTCGTTGGAGAAACTGGTGGTGTTCACCTTGCATTTGCCTCCCGCAAGCATTTTGATTATGTCATCTTTCAGACCTTCAAAGTTCATTTGTATGTATTGCGCAACGTTTTCGTATGCACCAGTGGTAGCCCAATAACTCGCACACTCATCATTGTATATGGCCTGTATGACAGAATTGGGGTTGAATATCGATTGTTGTTTGCCAATCTTGTATCCGTCATACCATTTTTTCATTTCATCAATGCCCATATTGTACTTGGTGCATAGGGCTGTTACTTCATCTTCGGTGAAGCCGAAAAGCCCAGAGAGCCTCCCGGGTACAATCATCGAGTATTCCGTGAAATTATTAAGGGCAGACTCTGTCTTGTATTTCTTGATTGGCAAGATGCCTGTGAGATATACTCCGGCAAAGATTCTTGCGGCATTCACATCCTTGAACATTCCTCTGAACCATGATATATAGTTGTCCATGGACTTGCTCTGTGGCTTGAACTCACGGCAGATGGCATCCCATTCATCGATTATCATCACAAACTGTTCGCCTGTCTTCTCGTTTATTCTCAACAGATAATCTTGGAAAGGCTCTCCTTGTCGTGTTTCAATGTCGGGGTAATTGTCAATAATGTCTTTGGTGACAGTGGCTTGGATGCGTTCAACTATATCTTCGCAATCTTTGAATATCGACACCATTTTTGACATGTCAAGATATATCACCACGTATTTGTTGAGATGGAGGGAGAATGATGGGTCTTTGGATATTTTCAGATTAGAGAACATCTGTCGTGAGTCGCACGACTTGTCGTAATAGGCGCATAGCATCTTTGCCGCCAACGACTTTCCGAAGCGGCGTGAACGTGTTACACAGCTGAAGCGGCGTTCGGTGTTTAGTGTAGCGTTAATCACACTAATAAGTTCAGATTTGTCAATGTATTCTCCATTGAGCGCACTTTGAAATGGTATATTGCCTATGTATTCTCCATTGAGCGCACTTTGAAATGGTATATTGCCTATGTTTATGTATGTTCCCATTATCTGAAAATATTTGATTTCGGTTGCAAAGTTACAACTTTTTTCCAATAAATCCAAGTGTTTTTTGCAACTTTTTGCCAATAGAAGTATTAATTGTTATTAAAATTTTAGTAGCACATCAACTATGCCATATTCCAACTTTACCATTAATTATTTATAGTTTTTTGAATATATGTAACAACCAGTGTTGAATGAACACAGTCAATTCATTTATCTTGGAGCAAGCAATAATGACGGCTGGTATGGCTCTATTCAATCCCTTAAACTTGATATTGGTACTACATAGATTCCGTCTTCTCTTTTACTCAAGTTTCGGAAGTAACATATCTTTCTGTATTTTACTTCAGAAACTTGAGTTTATAATTTTTGAAGTATGAATATATGGAACAACCTGTATTGAATGAACACAAGAAGTTCCGGTCGGCCTGAATTGTATAAATCCCAAAGTTCCTGTTGCTCTTTTTGCAAGTTTGTACTGCCTCACTGTAATTCTCAGAATAGTATTTCCCACCATGCAATATGATTATCTGTTTGATTCATATCTGCTTCTGATAATTTTATTTGTTTCAAATATGTATAGTACTCTTCTTCATTTCGAAATCTATGAATATCTTTCATCTCACCATTATTCGGATCAATACTGTCCAAATTAATGATTACATACTCAATAATCTCAGGACTTTTACCATCATAATTCTGGGAAATAACATATTGATTATTCCAATAGATAGTTTTAGGGAAGCCCGGAGTGTTCTCTCCACAAAATCCAGAAGTTGCTATAGGTTTATAATACAAACCTGCTAATGGCTTGCCGGCTTTTGAATCTACCATTGTTTCAACAAGATAAAAACGAGTATTGCCTATCCTTCTACTATATGAAAAATAATAATGATTTAAAAATAACAATAAAAAACCAATAAATATCAATATCAGCCATTTGTACAATGATTTCATCTTGGTGATCTCCATAAATAAAATTGATAGGTATTTATATCATACAATGTTGCCAGCCCTTTATTCAAATCAATGTCGGCAATGGTGCGTGCCACCTTGAGGATACGGCCGTAGGCACGGGCTATATCTCGCACTGGATGTCCATTCAAGAAGATAATGGTCAATATTCCGTTTGAAATACATATCAACGAGTTTAAATTAGTGAATTCGGGTGCAAAATTACCACTTTTTTGTAAAAACCGAGAAAAATAAATGTTATAAATTCGTAAAAAAACCGAGAGGTGTAATGTTTCTTGCATCTGCCATATGACAAGTCTGATTTTACATTTGAGAGCCTTAGAATAGGCAATCAACGTATAATAGACATGGTATAGGCAGGCATTGCATTCGTGCACTTTATTTCCTCTAAATCTTATGTCTTTTATGAGATTTAGAGGAGTTATTGGGTGTTTTTCCCCTAAATCGTACTGTTTTCATGAGATTTAGAGGGAAAATCTTTGTTTTTTGAAATAAAAGATGTATTTTTGCAGCATGAATATGGAACAACCAGTATTGAATGAACACAACAAAAGTGAGCACGAGCCTTCGCATACGGCGGAGCATTTGCTCAATCAGACAATGGTGAGGATGTTCGGCTGCGAAAGGTCGAAGAATGCTCATATTGAGAGAAAGAAAAGCAAAATCAACTTTCTGCTTGCGGAATGTCCTACAGATGGGCAGATTGCTGAAATAGAGAGTAAAATTAACGAACTTATTGCTGCTGACTTACCTGTGGAATATGAGTTTGTCACACGCGACAACATCCCAGAGGGTGTTAAGCTCGACAAATTGCCCGACGACGCAAGTGAAACATTGCGACTCGTAAGGATTGGCGACTATGACGTATGCCCTTGCATTGGCAAGCACGTAAAGTCAACCAAGGAGATTGGGGCATTCAGGATTACAAGCACGAGCTACAACGAAGGTTCGTTTCGCATCGTATTCAGAGTATATCCCGAATAATAAATCATAATTTTTGCAGCATAAATACAAGTATTAATGTTTATCCCTATGTAGCAATAGCCACAATGCCACTTATTCCGATATATAAATACACGAGTTTCCTCAGTGTCGGGAGGGATAGCCTGTTGAACACCACTCCTCCGAGATACGTGCCCACGAGAACGGCCGGCACTGCATAGCACCATGACGTGATGACCTCTTGTGTGAAAAAACCTGACTGTGCCCTGTAAATGGTCATCATGCAGTTGCCCAAGAGAAAATAGCATTGCGCCAGTGCCGTATATCTCTCTTTCGACTCAGATACTGCGAGGAAATACAACACGGCAGGTGGTCCCTGCATGCCAAACAGGCCACCCATGATTCCCGAAAGGGTGCCGAGTGTAGCCTGCATCCCAAGTGTAGGCTTCACTTTCATCTTGTCGGCAAAGAAACTGAAGTAAACAGCACATAAAATCAGTGTTATGCCAAGCACATACTTCAGCGTGTCACCCCTCATCCATGTCAGCATCTGAACGGCGAGGAAACTCGTCAGAAGGAAAGCCGCCAATATCGGCAGGAGCTTCCTCCATGCAATCACCCGCCTGTATTTCACCGTAATTATCAACGATGTAACCGAGGCAAGCAGTCCTGACAGAGTGGTGGCTTCGCCATAAGAGGGCATCAGGTAAGGCAGTACGGTCATTATGAAAATGCCGAACCCGAAGCCTGTGGTACGCTGCACGAATGCGGCGCCAATAGTGAATATTATTAGTGTTGTCATTCTGCAAAGTTACAACATTTTTCCTATAATCCCAAGTAACTTTTGCAACTTTTTGCTAACAGGCGCATTAATTATTGTTAAATACGTGATGGTAGTGGGACACTATCGACACATTCGGTCTGATGATTGTATAAACGCCTCAAGGTTATATTTTGTGGTCACTACCTTTGTAAATAAACCTTAAAAACTTATTGTATATCTTAATTATAATTAATTTCGGCTAACTAATCTAATATATTTTGTTTTTTTTGGATTTTATTGAATATTTATGTTTATCTTTGCAGCTACTAAAACCTTATGTGCTTAGGTTAGATAGAAATATCAATAATAATAAAAACAATTTAGGACAAGTCAAAAAAATGATCCAGAGAAAGTTACTAAAAGCTGTTTATGGATTTGCGTTAGTTGGTTCTATGTTGGTGTCTTGTCAAGACATCGCGGAAGATGACCACTATGCATCGCCCTCATGGTTAAAGGGAAATGCTTGGCAAGTAATGGAAAACGAGGGAGGTAATTATTCTTCTTTCCTGCGTGCCATCGAACTGACTGGCTTTAAGCCCATTGTGGATGGAAAGTCAGTAATGACTGTCATTGCCGCCGACAACGACGCATGGCAGAAATACCTTAGCCAAGAGGGGTATGAAAGTGTGGATGACATGTGGCAACGCAATCCCAAGCAATTGAAGAAAACCGTTGGTTTTCACATTATGTATTATGCGTATGACTGGAGTAAGATGGTTAACTTCCGGCCTAATGAGGGTGACCTTGCCACAGAGGACGACCGCAACAAGAATGCGGGCATGTGGTATAAGCATCGCACCCACAGTCAAGACGACATGGAGCAGATGAGAGGCAAGTTTGACGCCCGCGACACCACGGTGACGGTGTATCACTACGAGCGTTTCCTGCCGGTATTGTCACATCGCTTCTTTGAAACACAGGGACTGGATGCCAAGTCCAATTATGAGTATTTCTATCCCAACAGTGAGTGGACCGGTGGCTCCAACGGATTCAACGTGTCAAATGCCTCGGTCATCGACACTGAGGCCACTGTCACCGACAATGGCTACCTTTATCATGTCAACCAGGTGGTGACACCGTTGGAAACCATCTACCAGACACTCAAGAACAACAGCAACTACAGCGACTACATCAGCCTATACGACAAGTATGCTGAGTTTAGTGAGGCTGACAACCAGACTATTAATAATGTGGGCTACAAGGTGTATATGCTAACCCACGGAGAATTGCCTAACATCGCATGTGAGTGGCCGGTGAACGACTACAAGGCCATGAACGTCCTGGAGAGCGAGGGCTACAGCATCTTCGCTCCATCCAACCAGGCCATCTCCAAGTTCTTCACCAATTATTGGACAGAGGAGGGAGGCTATGGCAATATCGACCAGCTCGACCCGTTGTTGATGCGCTATTTTATTATGCAGTCGTTTTCCAACAGCAACAGGATAGTGTTCCCCGAGCAGATAAGCAAGGGATTGGTGAAAACCATGTCAGGCACTTCCATTGCCATTGACCCCCAGGAGGTTGACGACCGTATGATATGCGAGAACGGAGTTGTATATGGAATGAACGACATGGAGGCTCCGGCAATTTTCTCCTGCGTTATAGGTCCGGCGTTTGCCGACACCACCTACCAGTGCTATCTCTACACGCTCGACAAGAGCGAACTTGTCTTGTCGTTGGCATCCGACAAGACGGAGTTTGTAACGCTCATTCCCACCAATCTACAGTATAATCAGAACGAACCGCAGATGAGGCTTAACACCACGTCGGCGGGCAAGATGCTTGAGGTGTATAGTGATGAGATTGCGGCATTCGCCAATATGGGTAAGGGCACTGCCCAGGGTATTGTGAATATCCACACCGCCCCGAATATCAACACACTGCCCGCCACAGGCATACAGGTGGTGGAGACCAACGAGCCGTTTAACTATTGGTTTGTGCTCGATGGAAAGATTACCACCAACGCGCGTTTTAACGAGCAGCTTAGCCCAGAGTATGCAGGCACACCGTTTGTCGATTTTAATGAGGTGAAGATGAACGGCGGCCCATGGAGCAACGGCAAGGCATATACCTACGCCTCCGATGACCTGTTCAAGGCGGCAAGCGGCGACGGCCTGACCCACAGGCTGGCTATTTGTAACGACAAGAATTTCGAGTACTACCTCTTCTCGCAGTTGCTTCAGAAGGCGGGATTAGTGTCGGGCGGCGACCTGCCGTCGCTTGTCAGCGAGGGCAACCGACTCATTGTCTTTGCTCCCACCAACGAGGTTATAAAGCAGAATATCAGCAAGATACCTGGATGCGGGTCATTGAAGATAGCTGATGACTACACGCTCTCAGGCACAGTGTCAACCGCCAACAAGATATTGTTGGCCAACTACCTGCGCAACTATTTCATATCATCGCTCATGAACACCGTGACGAGCTATCCCTATCCTGGCGGCTCGTGCAAGGGACGCTTTATGGCCATGAGCGGGGAATATGTGAATATCACATCCGACAGCAGCATGAGTGTGGGACTTGAGAACGGCACCCCCGTGGCACTAAGCGACAAGTTTCACTGCCTGCCCTTTGCCTTTGCCGACGGATGCCTGCAGTTTATCAATGGTATCATGGAATAATAACGAAACTACTATTTAATAATTATGATTACCAAGACAAAGTATATACTAACAGCCATACTGCTTGTTGTGTGTACAGCAACCGCTGTGGCGCAGAATAATGTCATCACAGGTACGGTGATGGAACAGTTCGGCGACGACCTGGAGCCCATCATGGGTGCCAACGTGGTGTTGGTGAACAGTCAGAACCGACATGTGAGGGGTACCGTCACCGACATTAACGGTAAGTACAACTTGGCGGTTCCTGCCGACTCTAAGAAGCTACGTATCAAGGTATCGTACATAGGTATGAAGACCCAGACGGTTAATTATACTGGACAGACAAATATCAACTTCAAGCTGGAGAGCAATACCAAAATTCAGGAAGTGACCGTCACCGGACAACGAGGCGGTCGCGACCAGATGGGTATCTCGCGCTTGGAGCAGACTTCTGCAACCCAGAGGCTCGACCTCTCGCAGATTGTGGAGACAGCCCCTGTGACGTCAGTGGAGGAGGCCCTTCAGGGACAGATAGCCGGTTTGGACATCAACCTCGGCGGCGACCCTGGTGCCCGCAGTAGCATCCGCATACGTGGTACAAGTTCACTGAGCGCATCCAACGAGCCGCTCATTATCATCGACGGTGTGCCTCAGGACATCGACATCAATGACGACTTCAACTTTGCAACAGCCAACGAGGAGGATTTCGGAGCGTTGCTCAACATTGCTCCCGCCAACATCGAGAGCATCGAGGTGCTAAAGGACGCGTCGGCCACTGCCATCTATGGTACTAAGGGTGCCAACGGTGTGCTTCTCATCAATACAAAGCGTGGCTCCATGGGAAGGACCAAGTTCTCGTTCTCATCGAAATACACTTTCAAGAGCGAACCTAAGTCCATACCCCTTCTCAACGGCGCCCAGTATGTGGCAATGATGCAGGACGCCATCTGGAATGCAGCCAATGCCAAGGGTATCAGCAACGCCAGTTCGGAAATGAACATGCTGTTCAATAACCCCGAAATCAACTACGACCCCACATATAAATATTATGATATGTATAATGTGGATACCGACTGGTTGGAAGCGGTGAAGCAGAATGCCATTGTCACCGACAACAACCTGTCGATGACGGGAGGAGGCGAGAAGGCCGTATATAAGCTCAACCTCGGATATTACGACGAGCAGGGAACGACAGTGGGCACTGGCGTCCAGCGTCTTTCAGCCGGCATGAAGATTACCTATAACTTCAGCGACCGCCTGCGTGTGCGCACCGACTTCTCTTTCTCCAACACCAACAAGGACGCCAACGTGCTTGACAATGCGCGCTCCATGGCTCAAACCAAGATGCCTAACCTCAGTCCCTATTGGATAGATCCCGTAACGAAACAGTCAACAGGCGTATATTTCACTCCGCAGGAGGACTTCCAGGGTTCCTACAGCGGCAACTACAACCCTGTGGCAATGGTGAACGAGGGTTACAATAAGACTACCCAGCGCGATGAGAAACTGACCATCACTCTCGAGTATGACTTCCCCTTCCACCTGCAGTATCAGGGATGGGTGTCGATGAACATGCGCACCACCAAGAACAAGAAGTTCCTGCCGCAGGAGGCTACCGGAGTGCTTTGGACCAACAGCAACGCCAACCGCAGTACCGACGCCTCGTCGGACGCTTTCTCGTTGCAGACTGAGAACAAGTTGATTTACAACAATACATTTGCAGAGAAACACAAGCTCATCGCAACGGCACTCCTGCGCACAAATGACAGCCAGAGTTTCTCCTATAGTAGCTCCACATACGGTAATGCATCGGCAAACCTCTCTGACCCCGTGGTAGGTTCTGTTGTCGCCGGTTCGGGTAGCGGAAACTCCCAGCGCCGCTCAATAATGATGATTGCCCAGGGTGTGTATTCGTATGACAACAGATACGTGCTCCGCGCCACTGTCAACCACGAGGGTAACTCCACCATGGGTAAGAGCAACCGTTGGGGAACATTCCCGGCATTCGGTGCTGCATGGAATATCGAGCAGGAGCATTTCTTGAGTGAGAAGATAAAGAAGTGGCTCAACACCGCCAAGTTGCGCTTCGGCATCGGTTGGTCGGGCACCTCACCCTCGGGAGCGAGTATCTATCTCGGTGCCTACCAGAGTCTCGGACAGTATATGAACATGTCCGCCGTATATCCGGTGCGCATGCAGCTTGACAACCTCAAGTGGGAGACAACCAAGGAGATTGACTTCGGTTTCGACCTCAGGCTCTTCAACAAACTTAATGTAACCTTCGACTATTACGACAAGCTGACCACCGACCTGCTGCTTGCCAACACTAAGTTGCCGTCATCCACTGGCTACAATACCATTAAGTATATCAACTCGGGAAGCATGAGCAACAAGGGTGTGGAGATACGCTTCGACTATGAGGTGTTCCGCAACAAGGATTGGACAGTGTCGGTGAACGCCAATGTGAGCCGCAACGTCAACAAGGTAAAGGAACTGCCCTCGACATGGGTGATGGACAACTATACCTTCGGCAACGGCAACTATGCCCTGCGCATAGTGGAGAACGCACCGGTGGGCTCGTTCTATGGCTATCGCTATCTCGGTGTATATCAGAACACCAACGAGACATACGCCCGCGATGCCCAAGGCAGCATCATGAACGACTGGAAGGGTGAGCCTATCACCATGAAGAACGGAACGGACCCAGTATTTCCCGGCGATGCCAAGTATGAGGACATCAACCACGACGGTGTAATCAACGAGAGCGACATCGTGTATCTCGGCAATGCCAATCCCAAGTTCTTTGGCGGTGGCGGTTTCCAGGTGAGATACAAGCAGTTCACGCTCACCACGTTCTTCTACGGACGTTACGGACAGAAGGTCATAAACGGCGCGCGTATCTCGCTTGAGAATATGCGAGGCAAGAGCAACCAGTCAACCGCCGTGCTCCACCGTTGGAGGGCAGAGGGTGACGATACCGACATCCCGCGCGCCCTCTATGGCATGGGTTACAACTACCTCGGTAGTGACAGATTTGTGGAGGATGCTTCCTTCCTTCGTCTCAAGACTCTGTCGATAAGCTACAACGTGCCGAAGAAATGGCTCAAGAAGCTCGGAGTGACCAAGCTGAATGTCTTCGCCACAGGTTATGACCTCTTCACATGGACAGGCTACAAGGGTCAGGACCCCGAGGTGAAGATGCCTTCTGCCACGAGTCTGGTGAAGGACAATTCCACAACTCCAGTGACACGCCGTTTCTCATTTGGTTTAAACCTCGACTTCTAACTTAGTATAAAAAGTTTCAGTTATGAATACATATATATATTATATAAGGAAAAAGAATTTCTCCAAGGCCTGCCTTGCAGTATTGGTAGCCTTGTGTCTGAATTTCACTCTGTCGTCATGCAATGACTGGTTGGACATCCTGCCAAACAACGAGCAGGTGACGGATGACTATTGGAAATCCAAGGAAGATGTTGAGGCTGTCATCTCTTCGGGATATTATTACATGCGGCAGTGTGTGCCCACATTCATCAAGTGGGGTGAGCTGAGGGGCGGCTCGCTATATGCCATCAACAACAGCGATGCCAAACTTCAGGACTTCAACATGACCCCCTCACATTCGCTGTGCGACTGGTCAACGGTGTATAAGATTATCGGTATGGCCAATTCGGTGATAATGTATGCACCCCAGGTTGAGGACGACACATACCACGACGCCATACGTAACTCCCATCTGGCAGAGGCATATTTCCTCAGGGCATACTGTTTCCTCCTGCTTGCCAAGAACTATCGCGAGGCACCTATGGTGCTGCAGGCATACGTTAATGACAATGCGTCGTTTGACATTGCCAAATCCTCGGAGGCAGAACTCGTGGCAAGGGTGAAGGAGGATGTCAAGACAGCATTGGAGACAGGAGCAGCCAAGGGCAACTATGAGACTGAATGGCAGACCAAGGGCCGTGTGACCAAGTGGGCGCTATATGCGCTTATGGCCGACGCATGTCTCTGGAGCGAGGATTACGAGCAGTGCATCGAATACTGCGACAAGCTGATTAACGCCAACGACACGTTCCGCCCGGTATTTATGTCGAACACCAACGACTGGTACACCATCTTCTATCCCGGCAACAGCAACGAGTCGATATTCGAGCTTAACTGGGATTACAGCAGCTATCAGCAGAACAACAATTTCTCTTCTTATTTCACCCTTTCTGTCGGCACCACGCTGAGGCCAACCACTGTTGCCACTGAGAAGATGAAGGCAGAGACACAGGCTCTCAAAGACCTCGGGTGGACTGAGAACGGACGAATGGGAAGAATGTTACTCGCCACCTACGTGCCCGACAACGGACAGGTGGAAGCATGGAATATGAGCAGCCAGTATTATATCTGGAAATACTACGGTACCGACGTGGCTGACATCACTGGAGGAGCCAGAGTGTATAACGACGCCAACTTCATCATCTACCGTATGGCAGAAATCATGCTCATCAAGGCTCAGGCTCTCACGATGAAAGGACAGTCGTCGTGGTTGGAGGCGGTTGGCCTTATCAACCGCATACGCAACCGTGCCGGCCTTGAGAACTTCCAGGGTATCGACACTGCCTCGGGTGATGCACAAACCCAAGTGGCGCAGCTTGACGAGCTGACACTTCTTGAGGAAATTATGGATCAGAAGGAGATGGAGTTCATGGCAGAAGGCAAGAGATGGTATGACCTGCTGTGGTTCGGACGTATCGGCAACGGAAAGTACAAGACACAGTTTATCAGCAAGGTCGTGGAAGGCAACCAGACCACCAACCAGAAGTGGTTGCTGTCTGTGTTGCAGGACGAGAACTCATGGTATATGCCAGTGCCACAGGCTGACATGGAGCACAACAAGCTCTTAGAGCAGAATCCCTATTATTCATCTCAGAAATAATTGACAATTCCTAATATAAGAGAAAATAGTTATGATTAAGTCAAGAATACTACTATTTATATGCGTTATCTGCCTTGTGTCATCATGTGACAAGGACGTGATAAACTGGAACAGCGACCCGTTTAAGGGTGATACCTATATCAGCGAACTGAAATCGCCGATATCCACATTCCTCTCCGAACAGGAGGACTTCACGGAATATGTCAAGACATTGAGATACGCCGACCTTTACAATGCCCTGAACCAGTCGTCAAGCGGTACCAGTTTCACGGCCTTCGTCCCCAACAACGAGGCTATGCGCGAGTTCTACAAGCGCAGGGGTGTTGACAGCCTTTACCAGCTGACCAAGGACTATGCCCGCCAATATGTGCTCTATCACACAGTGAAGGACTCCATCCTGCCCGACGCCTTCATACAGAAAAAGTCGGTGACCAACCTCAAGGGCAACACCATCACCATCCGCATCGACTCGCTGAATCCCGGACAGGTGCTGCTCAACGAGCAGGGCAGGGTGGTGGAGATGGGACTCTCGGCATACAACGGCAAGGTGTATGTCCTCTCCAAGGCGATGACCCCACTTGTGGAGACCGTGTATGACCGTATCGTGGAGTCAGGCTCAAGCAAGATTATGCTGGAAGCCCTCGACGCCACCGGATGGGGCAGGAAACTGAACACAATGGTTGACACCACATATAACGAGACCAACGACCGTGTCATCACCTATTATTATTATACTATGCTCAATGTGAGCGATGCCACATTTGCCAAGGCAGGCATCAACTCGCTTGCCGACCTTCAGGACAAATTGGCTGCGGCGAGCCAGGAGTCACTCAGCAAGGACTCGTTGCTAAAGCAGTATGTGGGCTATCATATCCTGCAGAACCAATATACCACCGAGCAGCTAGGCGCGATGAACGGTTCGAACGCAACACGTATATGGAGCTCGTCTGCCCAGAACCAGGTGTTCACCGTCACCTACGACAGTCTCGCCACCAACGATGCCGACCGTTATGTGGTCAACATTTCGTCGGATGCCGTGAGATTCGTGCCGGAGAAGTCTAACGTGCTCTCAACAAACGGATACGTGCATGAGATGGACGGATGGATGCCAGTGTGGGAGCCGGAGCAGACAGAGGTTCTATGGGACCTTGCCGACTATACTGAGATCAAGAACATTGTTGACCCACTGTACTACCAGCCCGAAGAGCCTACATCGTCGGAACAGCGCACACGAGTGGCATCAGCCACCTGCTTTGAGTATGTGATGGGCGAGGCAGGCACCAACAACCGCAGCTACAGCGACATCGACTATGTCACATGCCGTACCAACATGAAGGCAGCCAACAACTACGACCGCATAGTGTTCAACTTGGGATATATGGGACAGGTGTCGATGCAGACCCCGACCATCGTCAAGGGAAAATACCGCGTGGAGCTTAGCCTTATCTATCTGACGGGACATAACTTCATGCGCCAGCAGAGCGACGGCAACGGCGGACTGCTCAAGATGACCTTCGACGACAACGACGAGTATAACTTGTTCACCGCACCTTACACCAAGGTGCCAAAGGCACTGCCCGGTGTATATACCACCACACTGTATGAAGAAATCGAGTTCCCGGAGACAGCATCGCACAAAATGAGCTTTATTGTCCTCGACCCTGCAGCCAGCACCAACAGCAATTTCAGCCTTCAGTTTGACTGCATCAGATTTATACCTATTGAGAATTGAAAATGAGCACAAAGAAATATTGTATTATGACTACGATAAGAAAGATAAACAATCTGGCGATGGGAAAGAAAGGGTTGCTGCTCTCTCTGTCCGTTAGCTTGGCATTGGCACTGACATCCTGCTCCGAACTGAAGGATGACAGCCATTACGGCTCTTCACATACCAATATCACCAACGAAGAGTTGAAGATTGTGAGCGAGAGCTCCGAGCAATACCTGCGCAGCCGTAGCGACCTCTCGTCGATGACGTCGCTGCTCGCACAGGAGGGAGTCTTTGATGAGATTAACTCAAAGAAGCAGTTGAGCACCCTGCTTGTGGTGACCAACGACAATTTTGTCATGCCCGACGACAAGGTCAGCTTCGTCACACGTTCGCATGTGAGCGACGTGTCAATCTCCCCTGCCAACCTTACCGACGGCACCCGTCTTATGATGTGGCACGGCAAATATGTCAATGTCACCATCGACGACCTTGGCAAGGAGGGAAATATCATCGACCATATCTGCTTCAACAACGGGGCGGTGAAGGAGGTGGTGAAGACCTCGTCGGGATACATATATGTAATCTCGGAGATGATAAAGACTCCCACCTCGCTATATGACTATATCAACGAGCTGGGTGACGATTATTCGCTGTTCAAGCAGATGGTACTTGAGGCGGGAACCCGCGAGTTTGACCGCGAGAACAGCAAGGCTATCGGTATCAACGAACAGGGAAACACGGTGTATGACTCGGTGTTCATATATCGCAACACCTTCTTTGAGAGTGTGGGCTTCGACATGAACTCGGAGTCGCTCACTGCCACGATGCTCGTATTTTCGAATGATGTCATGGAAGAGGCTCTTAAGGATGCCCACGACAGATTGGAGAGATGGCAGATGGAGCGCAGCGACAGTATCATGCGCAAGTGGGTGCTCAAAACCTCCTTCTTCGACAAGGAGTTTTCGGCAGCCCAGCTTAGTACCACAGCTACCGAGGACCTGACAAGTATATTCAGTACACAGTGGAGACCGAGCGCTCATGTCGTTGACGTTGACAACCCAATCAAATTGTCAAACGGTGTAGTATATAATGTGAGAAAGCTGCACATGCCCAACAATGTGCTGATGTACAGGCTCAAGGACGTGTTCTACTATTACGAGAACTGTACCGCCGAGGAGAAGGAAAAGTATTTCAAGGGTATCAACCTCAACTTCAAGTCATGCGACACTGAGGTATCTGCGTGGACTCCATGGCAGGGCGTATGGCCCTTGCACGAGAACAGGGTGCTGAGATATGACAAGCCCTCAACCGTGGATGACACCGAGGGATTCCAGTTGGACTTCACCCCAATAAAACTCAACGCCGACGGAAGCGTGACACCGTGGCTCATACCGCCCGGCACATACCGTCTCGCCATGGGTTCGGTGCAGGCACAGAACCTCGATGTTGTGGTTACTGTCTTGATTGATGGTGTGCAGGTGGCACAGTCGCCCGTCATCACATGGGGCTCAAGTACGGCATATCACTATGACCGTGGCACCACACTGCCCAACCGTCATCCAGAGGGTTACGATGCGGCATACGTGCGTGAGATGAGCGGCAACAGCAAGGCCGACAACTACGACACCGACGGTGGTCTGATGATTGATGAGGTGACCATCCCCGACGTCAAGGGTGACGGCAGTGCGGTAAGTGTTGTCTTACGAATCACTTGCAACAACTGGGCAGGAAAGACCAACGTGAAGCTCAATCACTGGTGTCTTCGCCCGACAACGAACAACTATTAAATTGTGTTGACTAATAATGGTAAGCATTATGAACAATAAGATGAACATAAAATGGCTCGTGTGCGTAGCGATGCTGGGCTTTCACACGACATTGAGTTTCGCACAGCAACGTTCACTCAAGGGACGTGTTGTCACCTCGTCGGGACAACCTGTGGCTGAGGCGATAATAAGCAGTCCGGGATGTGAGTCTGTGCGCACGGATAAGGATGGTGCATTCACACTCAAGGGCATCGGCAATGATGCCACTGTCACAGTATGGCGCGACGGGTATTTCCAGCGCCAGATGCTCGTTGACGGCAAGCAGGAGAAACCCGTTGAGATTCTCATGATTGAGGAGTCGAGAACGAGATATAACGAAACGGCTGTCACCCCCTTTGCCACTGCAGAGGGAGTTACGGCACACGGTAGTATGCAGAACCTCAACCGCAAGGACTTCGCCCAGGGAGCCTTGTCTCTCGACCGCGCCATGAAGGGCGAGTTCACCGGTCTGCAGGTTACGGGCAAGAGCGGTATGACTGGCGAGGGAAGCATGATGCAGTTGCGCGGAGTGCGCTCGTTGGTTGCCGACAACTCCCCGCTCATTGTCATCAACGGTGTGCCCTATATGCCCGACGGCAATCTCAGTCAGATTATCGGAGGTTATTCGAGGTCGTATTTCCAGGCTCTCAACAATCTCGACATCCGCAATGTCACCATTCTCAAGGGTGCTGAGGCTGCGGCATACGGTTCGATGGGCTCAGCTGGCGTAATCATGATTGAGACCGACCAGGCGAGCTCCACCAACATGAACACGCGCATATCTTTCTCTGCCATTGCCGGCACCAACTGGCAGGGCAACAAGATACCGCTGATGGGTGTCTCTGACTATAAGAACTATATCAGCGACATGGGCTTGACCTACTATCCTAATATGGAGGCGTTCTTCAACGACTTCAATTTCCTGCGTGACCCCAACGCCAATATGGGCTATCTCTATCAGTATAACACCGACTATCAGGATGAGATTTTCCGCAATTCCGTTTCCATGGACTATCTCTTCCGCGTGGAGGGTGGTGACAACATTGCCAAGTACAACATCTCATTGGGATATATGAAGGACGACGGTACGATGGTCAACACGTCGAGCGACCGCTATCAGGCACAGATCAACGCCTCAGTGTTGGTTAGCAAGAAGTTTGAAATACGCGCCAACATCAATACGGCATACCTCAAGGGACAGTATCAGGAGCAGGGCATCCTTATGGAGACCAACCCCCTGCTTGCAGCCTACCGCCGCTCGCCGCTGCTCAGCCCATATCAGAGCGACATCTACGGCAACCTTATCTCAAAGTATGCCAGCTACCGCTATGGAGCGATAGGCAACGAAGACTTCTGGGTGTCCAACCCCTTGTCATTGGTAAACACCATGATGGGCAAAAACCGTCAGTATGACATGAACACCAAGATACAGTTCATCTACAAGCCACTGAAGAACCTCACAGTGAACGGAATATTTGGTATGTACTACAACTACAACCAGGAGGAGGCGTTTATCCCCGGTATCAACAACGAGGACATCGTGCCGCAGTTTGACCAGTATGGACAGTCGGACAATATCATCCGCGTGGGTACCAACCACACCTTTAATATGTATTATAACCTGAATGCCGACTATAAACTGGAACTCGGTCCAAAGCATAAGTTGGGCATCAATGCCGGATGGCAAGTACTCACCACCGACTACGAGTATGACGCCGGATTCGGACGCAACTCCAACAACGACTTCTATCAGACACTCGGTGATGCCCAGTCATTGGGTAAGTATTTCTCAGGATATAACAACAAGTGGAACTGGGCTAATGTATATGCGCATGCCGACTACACATGGAACAACCTTGTGAAAGTGGGTGTGACAGCATCGGTGGATGGAGCGTCGAGCATAGGCAAGGACGCAACACGCTGGTCGGTTTATCCAGGTGCCAGTGTGATGTTCATGGCAAAGAACCTCAAGGGACTCAACAACATCTCATGGTTGGACAAGCTGAATGTGTATGCCGACTACAGCATCACGGGCAACAGCCGCTATTCATCCAAATACGGACATTACTACTATACGTCACGTCCTTACCAGACAATTTCAGGTCTTGTGCGCGCAAATGTGCCGAGTACAGAGCTGAAGGCAGAGCGTGACCATACGCTGAACGTAGGCTTTGAGACTGCATTCCTAAAGGAGCGACTCTCATTGGGATTGGGTTATTATGACACCAAGGCTAAGGACGTGATTATCTCAGGTCGCCGTCCGGCTGTGTTTGGCAACAGCGCATACTATAATAACGAAGCCGAACTGGAGTCAAAGGGTATCGAACTGTCCTTTACCGCATCTCCAATCTTCGGACGTGACTTCCGTTGGTTCATTGGCGGCAACATCACCACCCTGAGCAACAAGGTCAACTCCCTCGGCAATGTGACAGAGATACTCAACACACTTGACGACGACGCACAGATTGTTACCCGTGAGGGCTACGACCCATACTGCTTCTATGGCCTGCGCTCGCTCGGCGTGTTCTCAACGACAGCAGAGGCAGAAGCAGCCAACCTCTCAGCCAACGGACAGCGTTTCGAAGCAGGCGACGTTCACTATTTCGACAAGAACGAGGATGGCATCATCGACAGTCAGGACCGTGAGATAATCGGCTCTGCCACACCCGACTTCTTCGGTTCGTTCTTCACACGTTTTGAATACAAGGGATTCGCCCTCGACATGACCTTCGCCTACAGTGTTGGCAACGATGCCTATAATGCCGTGCGCCGCATCACTGAGTCAGGCTCTGATTTCTCCAACCAGGCATCATCACTCAACCGCCGTTGGCTTATGGAGGGACAGCAGACCGACATACCTCGAGTAAGTTGGGGCGACCGTGTGGGTAACAATGTTTTTAGCGACAGATGGATTGAGGACGCCTCATATCTCAAGCTCCGCGACATTACCTTGAGTTACAGTTGGCAGAAGCCCCTGTTCAACTTCCTTCAGGGAGGCACGGTGTTCATCACAGGCCAGAACCTTCTGTGCTTCACCGGCTATCTCGGTCTCGACCCGGAGTTCTCCTATTCCTACAGTCCGCTGATGCAGGGTGTGGATTACGCCAAGGTGGCATCGCCCAAGGCAGTCAAGGTGGGAGTAAGTCTCAAGTTCTAATGGCTTAACTCCCAAAACATAGAGTACTTCAGAAACTTAAATAAATAATTCACAATATGAATACAAAGAATTATATCATATACGTATTAAGCGTAATGTGTGGCATACTCGTGTTATCGTCATGCTCCGACTTCTTCGACCCGAAGACAGACGATGAGTTTGACGCATCCGCCGGCTATACCAGCAACACTGAGATGTACACTGGTTTCCTTGGCATCATGACCAAGGTGCAGGCCATCGGCGACAAGGAGATACTTCTCACCGAGACCCGCGGCGAACTGATTGAGCCGTCAGACGAGTCGCTCAGCGAGCTTATCAGTATCTATCAGTATGAACCCAACCTTCAGGACAATTCGTATGCCAACCCCGACGGCTATTACGAGGTGATCATTGCCTGCAACGACTATCTCAATGCCATGAGCAAATACCGCTCCAATCCCAATGTCAACGAGGAGGCATGGAATGCGCTTGTGGCGTCGGCAGTGAGAGTGAAGGTGTGGACATACAAGACCTTGGCGGAGATATACGGACAGGCTATATGGTTTGACCATCCCGTCACCTCGGTCACCGACATCAACACCGACGAGAGATTCCAGTTGCTGCAACTGCCGCAGTTGATAGACAAGTGTCTCAACTATCTTATACAGGGATATGAGGGAGCACCGTCGAATATCAACATCAACTGGTATGAGTGGCTCGACCCCACACATAGCGAGAGCCTCACCAACAGTCAGTATCGCAAGTGGAATTATATGGTGCCAGCCTATGCAGGACTCTTCGCAGAGTTGAACCTGTGGAAGGGTGCCGTTGCTGACTCCCAGGGTCAGGATGCCACCTCTTATTATCAGGTTGCCGCCGACACCTTGCTCATCGCCTTGGGCGGTGTAATCAATGTGACAAGCAATCCTGGCAGTAACGTGGAATGGCTACCCTCTGCAGCCACTCCAGGTCACTATTCCCCGATATGGAACAATACAATACCCTATCGTTTTGAGGCAGTCAGCGCCATCATCTACGACTATACCAAGAACCAGACCAACACCTTGCTGAAGCATTTCTCCAACGAGTTCCCCAACAAGTATCTGTTGCGCCCGTCTGAGGCAGGTGTTGCCCGATTCCTCGACAACAATTTCAATCCCGGCGCCACCACCAATGACAAACGTTATGGGTGCTGCTTCGGCAAGAACGCCGGTCAGGTATATCTGTCTAAGTACCGTCCAGTGGGAAGTACGGCGAGGGCAAACGCCTATCAGGATGACTGCCATATCTATTTGTATCGCGCCACCCAATACCACATGATGCTTGCCGAGGCACTCAACCACCTGAAGCGTTTCAAGGCAATGAATGCGGTGTTCAACTCCGGTGTGAAGAATGGCACTACCGACGACTGCTTCCAAGCCGGAATGCCGGAATGGAAAGGATTTGAGAGCACAATCGACCCCACGAAGTGCGACTGGACACAGGATGCCAACTTCGGTACCCGCACCTATCCGTCGATGGGCTTGAGATGTTGCTTCGGATTGACGGCACGCCCAGTCAAGACAGATGTCTTCGAACTGGGTGAGCAAGGCACTCTCCGCTTCAACGACCTTGCTATGCTCGACGAGGCAATGCTGGAGTTTGCCGGCGAGGGCAAGGTTTATCCTATGATGAACCGTATGGCAGTGCGCTATAACGACCCGTCGATAGTGGCAGACAGGGTGTGCGGCAAGTATGCCGATGCCGGTCTCGCCTCCACGGTGCGCTCACGCATTATGGATGGAGCCTTTTGGGTGCCATACAACTTGAAATAAGAAACATATTACATTTTTTATTAATTAAAACAATTTATTTATGAAAAGACTATTAACTTTAGCGGCGTTGCTAATGCTCGTATTGGGTATCAACGCACAGGACAAGAAAACTTGGGACTTTACCCAAGGGTTGAGTGAAGAGACAGTCGCCAACCTAAATGCCGATGCTGCCAACTGGGCGTCTAATGGAACAGATGCTACAAGTGGTTTGACCAACAACTGGAAAAACAACAACAACAGCTTTAACAAAAGCAATCTGATGGCTAATGGTGTTGTTATTCCTGAGACAGCAGGACTGATTTTTGATATCGGTTCTAACAAGTCTAACTCTATCCACCTTGCACAGAACAAGATTCGCCTTACCCGCAAGAACACAGTCATCACCTTCCCGCAGCTCACCAACGGACAGACAATCACCATTGTTGGTCGTTCGGCTAACGGTACTGCCACAAACCGTGGTATTGCCCCCGTGCAAAGCTACCTGAAGTTCCAGGCTGACGAGAGTTCTCCACAATACAATGGAGCCTGCATCTTCTTGGGTAATACAGTTGAGGGTTCTGAGGGTACATACACCTTCGTATGGAAAGTGGAGACCGATTCAGCTGAACCCGTGGATGTGCAGTTTAAGTTAACTCCTGATGGAGGTATCGACTTCACCTTGTTTATGATTGACAAGGGCGATGCACCTTCTGTAGAGGAGGCACAGCCAGTGGCATACATCTATGACGGTAGCCTCGACGAGGACTATGGTTATGTATATCTTGAGGGTAGTTCAGACAAGTTTATCCTTACACCTGTAGATGCATCCAATACCGAGGAAACAGCCGAAACACTGCGCAGCAATTACACAGCAGTAGTGGTAAGCCCGACCATCGGTGCCGACCATCCTTATCTGTCAACAATCAAGCAGACAATCGCTTACGTTCCGGTTCTCAACTTCAATACAGCCATATATGAGGCTTTGGGATACGGCAAGGCCGTTGCCTCCACTTCCAACATTCTCAGCGTAATGCAGGAGAACGAGACACTCTTTGAGGGTATTGACACTACCGAAGGCATTGAACTGCTCAGTGAGGGTGTCATCACCGGTGTTGAACTTGGCGAGTACTTCGCTGCCGACGACATCATCGCCACAGCCGGCGACGTAGTGGCTATGCATATCCACAACGCTAAGCGCAACGCTTATATGTTGCTTCCTCTCTCAATTGCCGATATGGCTGTAGCTAATGACATTATTGCCCAGCTCATACCGAATGCTCTCTCTACCCTTATTGCCACCAAGAGGGATGTTGTAGCTGTTGGTAAGCCTGCCATCGCAACAACTCAGGAAAATGGCTCAACAACCGTTAGCCTGTCAGCCAACAACAGCAATAAGATTTACTATACAATAGATGGTAGCGACCCGACAGTGGAGAGCACACTCTATACCGAGCCGTTCACTCTGACAGAGGCTGCCACAGTGAAGGCATTTGCCACTGGCGATGGATATACCGACAGTGAGATTGCATCCAAGGATGTGATAATCTTGACACAGGCTTCAACACCTGTTATCAGTGTAGCACAAGAGGAAGGCAAGTCTGTTGTTACCATCAGCTCTGATCTTGAAGGTGTGACTATCTATTATAACTATACAGGCAGCAACGTGCTCACCGAGTCAGCTGTTTACACCCAGGCTATCGAGTTGACACAGCCGACCAAAATCTATGCATTTGCAGTAGGCGGCAACTACCTTGCTTCTGAAGTAGGCAGCCAGTTTGTTGGTATCAACGGTATCGACAAGAACACCTTGCGTTGGGATGTTGTTTCTCACTTCGATGCCAATGCTGACGAGTGGAAGGGCAAGGGACAGCAGACCGATGCTGACGGCAACATCATCAATGCCAACTATTTCTTCACATGGGGAAAGAACGCCGGCGCTTACTGGGATGAGACATCCGCAGAAGACGGAGTGGATGAAGACGGCAACCCAATCACAGTCTATACACGTACTCTCGATCCTGAAGTATATGAGGCAGGCGACTGGCGCATCAAGTCTATCGGTCAGGTAATGACATGGGAAAGCCTTGACTACAAGTTCAACATTGGCGACACCAACTACCGCAACCCGGATGCAGCGGAAGATGTTATCGGTGTTAACGACAAAGAGGGTATCACACGTGATGCCATTACCTTCGGCAAGCAGCCTTCAGGTGGCCCGTTCAATGCAAGCCTTGAGTCAACAGTGCCGTTCCAGGCTCCATTTGATGTCGTAATCTATGCCGGTAACGGTAATGACGGCGAAATACCTACAATGCAGGTTGAGACCTCAGCTGACGGCGAGACATGGACAAAGCTCGGTGATGTTAACTACTCGCTCATCAAGCGCAACTGGAAGAAGACCCACCTCAGCTATGAGGGTACAGACAAGGTTTATGTACGTATCTTACACACCAACGCCAAGTCAAGCGGCCAGGTTTATGACCTCTATATCATGAACAACGGTGAGTATTCACAGGGTCACGATGATATCACTACAGCAATCAGCGATGTACAGTCTTCAGATGTAGTACGCACTGAGGTTTACTCTCTCAACGGCGTACGTGCAAATGCAGCTGCACGCGGTATCTCAATCGTTCGCACTACCTATGCCGACGGTAAGGTTGTGACACGCAAGGTTGTGAAGTAATTTAAGAATTAACTGTTTCATATTTGGGAGGGGATGTTCCTTTTTTAGGACCCCCTCCTTTTATTTATTAAACAAACATGAGAAAACTAATACTATCTGTATTCGCATTTACACTTTCAGCTGCGGCATCGGCACAGCAACTGGCATTCCCCGGGGCGGAGGGCTTTGGACGCTTTGCCACTGGTGGACGTGGTGGAAAGGTGTATCATGTTACCAATCTCAACGACACTGGCAGTGGCTCGTTCAGGGATGCGGTGAGCAGTCCCAACCGTATTGTTGTATTTGATGTGGCTGGTGTCATCCGTCTCAAGTCGCGTGTTTCTGTCAGCAAGAACATATACATCGCCGGACAGACGGCACCTGGCGAGGGTATCACCCTCTATGGTAATGGACTCTCTTTCTCCGGCGCCAGCAATACCATCTGTCGTTATCTGCGAGTGAGAATGGGAGTGGTGGGCGACTCCGGTGCCGACGCCTTGGGCATTGCAAATGGCGAGAACATCATCTTCGACCATTGCAGTGTGGCGTGGGGTAGGGACGAGACCTTCTCCATAAGTGGCGAATCGGCAAAGAACATAACCATACAAAACAGTATCATCTCCCAGGGACTCCTCGGTCACTCTGCAGGAGGCTTGATTCAGACCGACGGCGGTGTGACTATCTACCGCACACTCTACATGAACAACGACACCCGCAACCCCAAGTTCAAGGGACGTCACCAGTATGTAAATAATATCGTGTATAACTGGAAGACGGCAGCATATATCATGGGTGGCAACTCTGAGGGCACATCCTATGCCAATGCCACGGGCAATGTCTTCATCACAGGTCCTACGGGCAAGGCTAATGCCTTCAGCGGGGCAAATGAGCGGTATAACATTTATGCCAAGGATAATGTAATCGACGACAACCACGACGGTGTGCTGTCATTTCGTGACATACAGGAAAGCGAATTTGGCGGTGGACCTACATTCCACGACGAGCCTTACGACTATCCCGAGTTGCCGACGATAGATGCCCGTGGTCTTACGGACGACCTGCTGCCAACGGTGGGAGCGTCGTTGCCGTATCGCGACAACCTCGACTGGATGCTCATCAGCGATTTGCGCTCATGGGGACTCAGAGGCGAGATTATCAGCGACGAGCGCACACTCGACATAGGCGCACCCGACACATGGAACCTTTGGCCCGGTGCTGCCGCCACTGACACCGACGGCGACGGTATGCCCGACTGGTGGGAGGAAGCCAACGGAACGAATGTAAATGTAGATGATGCCATGTCATTGCAGGCTGACGGATATGCCAACATCGAGCATTACATCAACAGCATCACGTCAGAACACTCGCAGCATTTCATCAAGGCTCCAGTGGCTCTCAAGGCTGCCGAGAGGGAGTCGGAGTCACTGACATTGGAATGGCGCGACATGACCGGCCATGAGGCAGGATATGTTATCGAGCAACTCGTTGACGGAGAATATGGGGAGATAGCGCGCACCAAGGCTGACGTCACCTCAAAGACCATCACAGGTCTTACCCCGGCTACAAGTTACACCTTCCGCGTGAGGGCTTTTAATGGCGAGGAGTATTCGGAGTATTCAAACGTGCTCACCGTATCCACCCGTGCCCAGGCACCCGACATCACCTCTCCCGACAGTTATCAGGCCGACGTGATATGGCAGGGTATCGTATCTGACGAATGGAACTTCACGGATGATAACTGGGAGGACGAAAACGGCATATCTTCTGCATATAGCGACGGCATGAAGGTGCTTATAAACGGAAAGAGCGACGCCAACATAACCATTCCCTCACCCGTCAAACCATCAGCCGTGATGGTGAACACATCTGCGGATGTCAAGCTCTCAGGCGAAATCGGCGGCAACGCCCAGCTCAGCAAGGCAGGCAGCGGAACACTCGTGCTCGACGGCAATAACACCTACACAGGCAGCACAGTGGTATGGGATGGTGTACTGGAGGTGGCGTCGATAGGAAATGCCGGTGCTGCAAGCTCTATAGGAGCGGCTCCCGCATGGCTGTTGAATGGCGGTACGGTGAGATACACAGGTAATGCGGCGAAGACCGACCGTGAGCTTACTGTCCTTCGTCCATCCACCCTCGACATTGCCAATGAGGTTACCCTCACTCACAATGGACCCATCCTCGGCGAAGGCGACCTCATAAAGATCGGAGCAGGTACACTCTCGATACCACTTGGACAGATGAACACCACCGGCGACCTTTATGTCAAGGGCGGAACTGTGAGCATTCAGGGCAAGGATGCCTTGGGCACCAATCCCCACATGCAAGGCACACTCCATCTTGAGGGAGGCCGTTTTGAGGTAAAGGGCGGCGACAAGTCTGCCGAAGGTATCATATCAATGCCGATAGTCGTTGAGGGAGATGCGACAAGCTACCTGCATATAGACCAGCGCAACTTCGTCAAAGGCGATGTGTCGGGCACCGGCAACTTGGAGATTGAGGTGGAATACCTTCGTGAGGTTTATCAGGGCAACTGGCGCAACTTCACTGGTAATGTCACCGCTCGACAGAAGGGTACCAGCGGCAACCAGTTCTATCTCGACAACTCAAAGTATGGCGGTCTTCCCAACTGCCGTCTCGACCTTCAGGGTAAACTGGAAATGCGTTCTTACTCAAACTCCAAGACCTATAGCATAGGAGCGCTTACGGGAAGTTCCTCCACAACACTCGCCTGCTGTTTCCTCAAGACCGACGGAGGTACGGTGACATGGCGCATCGGTGGTCTTGGTACCGACGAGACGTTCCACGGCAAGATTACAAATGGTATCGAGCATACAAGCCGCATAGGTCTCACCAACATAGTGAAAGACGGTGAGGGATATTGGCGAGTGACAGGAGCGCAGAAGTACCGTGGCACCACCCGTATCGTGGCAGGAACGTTAATCCAGAATGGTACCCACGGACAGGACAAGGACTATACCGGCACCTATTACACTCCTGGTCAATACTTAGTGCAGGAAGGCGCGACACTTGCCGGCAAGGGAAGCACCATGGCTCCTGTTGTTGTGAGAAATGGAGGTGTGATAGCTCCCGGCGACCTGGGCATCGGCACTCTCACCATCAAGAACAATGTGACTTTGCAGCCAGGTGCGGTATTGGAGATAGAAGTTGACCGTGCAGCCAAGACCAACGACAAGCTCTCTGTCAGCAACACCTTCGCAACCGAAGGAATCCTGAGTCTTAAACTTGTCAATGGCGAATATGCCGATGGCGATGAGTTCACCATTCTCTCAGCCAAGGATTATTCCGGAGAGTTTGGTGCAATCGAACCGGCAGTACCTGCAGAAGGATTGGAATGGGACACATCCACCTTGCTCACCGACGGCAAGTTGCGTGTGCGTGCCGCTTCTGACACAGGCATATCCGGCATTCATGCCGACAGTGAGAATGGAGTGTATTATGACCTCACGGGTCGCCCAGTAGTCACTCCGCTTTCATCCGGCATTTACATCCGCAAGCAAGGAACTCGCTCGGAAAAAGTGACAGTAAAGTAATTCCCTCTTAATTGCAAAGTCCTCTAAATCGCATGTTCTTTATGAGATTTAGAGGACTTGTTTTTACAGAAAAGTGTGGAAATGTTTGGAGAATTAGATTTTTATTATTACTTTTGCGGCAGATTCATCAATTTATATAGTTATGGCAACAGTAACAACAATACAAAGGCCGGCTGAGATAACAATAAATGTATCAGACCTGTCAGTGGCGAAAGATATTAGCCGACTCTTAAAAAGGGTTAGCGGCATAACAAATATCAGAGTGAAAAAAAGCAAGACTGAGGTTGACCTTGCTCTTGAGGAAGCTCATAAAGGCAAGGTTAAGCAATGGAACAGTGTTGACGATTATTTCAAGGCGATATTATCAGAATGAAATACAAAATCAATACTACACGTCGTTTTGACAAAGCTGTGAAAAAATGCATATCACGTGGATACGACATCTCCAAATTACATAAAGCTATGCTGCTTTTGGAGAGTGAAGGGGTATTGCCACAATCTTATAACCCTCATAAATTGAAGGGCTATAAGGGTAATAATGTATGGGAGTGTCATCTTGAACCAGATTGGCTTTTAGTATGGGAGCAATATGATAATGTTTTCGTCCTACTAATGGTTTCTACTGGTACTCATTCAGACTTGTTTAAATAATTCTTCTTGATGTTTTTTTGTACTCAAAACAATTTTACCGTGTAAATTATGCTAAAAAGAAAGGTTATTGGAATTGTGGCATCGCTGCTGACGGTATTCGCTCCGGCAGATGCAAAGGTGATATATGTCGCGCCACAGGGTAATGATGCAGCATCGGGAAGTATTGACGCCCCGTTGGCCACTCTGCCAGCGGCTTATCGGATGTCGGAAGGTGGAGACACGGTTTATTTCCGTGGCGGAACTTACAGAATAACCGATGAGCAGGTGATGAAATACGAGGGAAGGTATGCCTACGTGTTTGCACTCGAAAAGGCGGGCACCGCCAGCAGGCGCACTTGCTATATGGGTTATCCAGGAGAGCGGCCAGTGTTTGATTTCTCGGCACTTATGCTCGACGGCAAATACCGCTTCGGAGCGTTTTATCTCGGGGCTGACTACCTGCACCTGCGCAACTTCGACATTGTCGGCGTGCCGGTGCGCATCAAGGGACACACACAGTCAGAGTGTGTCAGTGCACGCAAGGGTTCGTATTGCATCATCGAAGACATCGCCATGCACGACGGTATGGCTATAGGATATTACCAGAAGCGCGGCTCGCATAACCTTGTGGTGGATTGCGACGCATACAACAACTACGACGATTACTCCGAGGGTCCCTACGGCGGCAATGTGGATGGATTCGGTTGCCACGTGTTCGACACTTTCGAGGTGGGTAATGTGTTCAGAAGATGCAGGGCATGGCGCAATTCCGACGATGGTTTCGACCTCATCTCGTGTGCCGCCCCAGTGGAGATTGACAACTGCATGGCTTTCTACAACGGATATTGCCCGACATCCAATCCCGAGGATATGGAGACATTCGTCAGTGCGGGAGACGGAAACGGATTCAAGGCAGGAGGATGGGGCATGAACAAAGGCAAGACCAAGTGTCCCGACGTGTGTCCGTCGCATTACATCCACCACTCAGTGGCTTATCAGAACAAGGCCCACGGCTTCTACTCCAACCACCATCTGGCGGGCAGCAGGTGGGAGAACAACACCTCATGGAAAAACCGCTCGAACTATAACATGGTGAACAGGAAAAACACCTACGAGGCCATTGACGTGGCGGGCTACGGGCATATATTATTAAATAATGTGTCTTGGACATTCACCGACGCAAAGAACGGCGGTCATCTCGTCAACTACGATGCCGACAAGGGCAGGCTCTCCAACAATTCGTTTGCCCCGGAGGAGACGTCGATAGAAGTGACAGGGAGCCTGTTTGAGAGCACCGACCCGTCGCTGCTCTTCACCAAGCGACAGCCCGACGGACGTTTGCCGCAGATAGACTTCCTGCGCGGCAAGAAGGGCGGCATACTTGAAGAGCGCAAGATGGGATGGGGCACACATTAAAACTTTAAAATCGATTTATGAATATGAACTTCAAGAAAACATCAATCTTCACTGCCATGTCTTTCGTGGCAGTGGCTGTCGTGGCAGCAACAAGTATCGCAACCACAAGTTGCCAAAATGCTAATGCAAGTGACACACGCTCATTGCCGGCTCCCACCAAGAGTGCCAAGATGACTCTTATGGAATCACTGCAGCAGCGTCATTCCGTGCGCGACTTCAGCGACAAGGCCGTTTCTGATGCCGACCTCTCCGAACTCCTTTGGGCTGCCTGCGGCATCAATCGTCCCGACACGAAGAAGATAACAGCTCCGTCTGCCATCAATGCGCAGGACATCCTCGTATATGTATGCACCAAGGATGGGGCATGGCTATATGTTCCGGATGGCAACTCGTTGCAGAAGGTGAGCGACAAGGACTTGCGCACTGCTGCTGCCGGACGCCAGGAGGCTGTTGCCGTTGCACCAGTCAGTCTTGTGCTTGTCAGCGACCGCACAAAATTCGGAGACCGTGCCAAAGGTGCCGAAGTGATGGGGGCTATAGATGCCGGATACGTATCGCAGAACATTTGCCTGGCATGCACTGCCCTCGGTCTTGCCACCGTGCCGAGAATGACTATGGACAAGGAGACACTTGCCAAGGAACTGCATCTCGACGAAAACAAAACTCTCCTTGTCAATCACCCCGTAGGCTACGAGAAATAATTGAACATGCTATCACCATATGGCCGAAAGCGTGCTGATGCCGACGGCAGGGAGAAGAACACCGGCAGGGGCAAGTATGTTATAGTGGAATCTGCGTCTGCACTCTACACACAGTTGGAGGGTGCTTGTGCTGAGGGTATGTCAACCGAAGAAAGGTATGACATACTAAGAGGTGTGTTCCGACGTGCGGTGGAACAGGCAATCGCCAATTGTCCGATTGCCTTTGTGGGGTTCTTCTCCAAGGTGGATTTCTGTGTCAAGGAATATCAGATTCCATATACAATAGCCAACCTCATACAGATGGCGCGCAGGGACATATTCCCAATGCCTAACAGTGACCGGGAACTGTCAGATGACGAACTCGAACGGATCTTCCCCCACAATATTAAGGCTACGGCATTGCTGGTGTACTGGGTTTGTGGCAAGGAGGAGATTCCCGAAAGTCTGAAGAGCCATTTCCCCAAGGCCGACAGGAAAAATACATGGGGCAAATTCAGTGAGAATGTGCTGCGAGTGGTGGTGGCGCGATGGGATGACAATTTCATCTGGGCAACGGAGGAAGAGAACAACACCACCCTCAAGATATGCTATGGCAAGGACAACAGGATATTGACGCTCGATGGCAAGGCCGACTGGTCGTATCTGAAGACGGTGCTGTGGGAAGGCGCGCAGATGAACCTCGTCAGAATACGTATGGATGAGCGCGGCGAGACAGTCATGCCGGAACTTATTATTCTCGAACCCGATTTCCTCGTGAACATCACCACGATAGCCAGTTGCTTTGAGACGTACGCCGAGTCGCCTTTCGTGAATCTCATCAACAAGATTAAGCCCAATGTGAATAATCGGGCAATATTCCTTGGTAATCTTTCAGGACAATTTCTCGACGACACTGTGCATGGCAGGGTTATCCCCTTTGAGAGCAGTATCAAGGAGTTTGTCAACAAGAATGCACTGAGCATGATATCTTGTCAGGAACTGATTGATAATTTCGTGCAGTTTAAGCAAGACGCGCAGGTTCAGAAGCGCAACATCGAGAAACTGATAGGCACCGACCTTCCGAAATCTATCGGGCAATACTGCAAGGAGGACGTCGTCCTCGAACCCTCGTTCTTCAGTGAGGTGTTGGGAATACAAGGACGTCTCGACTTCTTGTGTCAAAAGGGCAGGGACGTGACCATCATAGAGCAGAAATCGGGCAAGGGAGAATTTGTTCCGTTTAAATCACCTGGCAGCAATCCTGATATCCCCGTGATAAGGGAGTCGCATAAGGTGCAGCTGATACTGTATCGCGCATTGTTCAATTATGAGTTCGGGAAATATGCCGAGGAACTGAGACATATCATGCTCCTTTATTCCAAATACTCGGCAGGACTGGTGCTCTTGGCAAACGACCAGACGTTGCTGCTCAGGGCGATAAGGATGCGCAACCTGATAGCATGGAGCGAGATATTCTATGCCAAGGAGGGACTGGACATACTGACGACATTTACGCCGGACAAGTTGAACCAGAAAAACATATCGGGGCGCCTGTGGGAAAACTACGTCAAGCCCCAACTGTCGGCATTGCTTGCGCCCATCTATTCTGCCACCCCATTGGAACGCTCGTATTACCTGCGGTTCCTGCGTTTCCTCGAAAACGAACAGCTGTTGTCGAAAGTGGGAAACAAGCAGAAGGAAGACTCAGGATTCGCGTCGATATGGAATGATACTCTTGAAGACAAGAAGACGGCGGGAAATATATACGACGGCTTGACTGTGACGGAATTCCGTTATGACGACGAGGGCAGTGCCGCGATAAGCGGGGTGGTGCTTAAGTTTAATGAACCGCAATCCGCCGATACCACGAACTTCCGTATAGGAGATATCGTCATTCTCTATCCATATAATTACGACAAGAAGACAAGGATTCCCAATGCATGCGCACAGATGGTGCATAGGGCAACTATCGTGGATATTCGTGAGGATGAAATTGAGTTGAAATTACGTAACAGTCAGACGGACAAGGGAACTGTAGAGAACAAGCCCGAAGGCACGCTTTGGGCAATTGAGCACGACATGCTTGAGTCGATGACCGGATCGCTGTACACTGCTATGCATTCTTTCCTCTCGGCACCGAAGTCACGCCGCGACCTCATACTCTCGCAGCGTGAGCCTATATGCGATACTTCCATCCACCGCAAAGGGGAATACGGTGCCTTCAATACCCTTGTGGAACACGCCAAGCAGGCCAAGGACATATTCCTCATTATCGGTCCTCCTGGCACAGGCAAGACATCCTACGGACTGGTGAACCTGCTCAAGGAGGAATTGCTGGAGGAGGGCACCAACGTGTTGCTTCTGTCATACACCAACAGGGCGGTGGATGAGATATGCAGCAAACTGGTGGAGATAAGGCAGGAGAATCCGGATTTTGATTTCATACGCTTAGGGTCGGAACTCTCGTGCTCTAAGGAATATCTCGACTATATGCTCAGTGTAAAGTCGAAGAAGCTCAATAGCGCCAATGCGGTGATGAAGATGATACAAGCGACAAGGGTGTTCTGTGGAACGACGGCATCGCTCAATGCCAACATCTCGTTGTTGGGAATAAAGCATTTCAGTCTTGCCATCGTGGATGAGTCTTCGCAGATTCTCGAACCTCATCTGATAGGACTCTTCAGTGCGCAAAAGGACAAGAGATGCCAGATAGAAAAGTTCGTACTTATCGGCGACCACAAGCAATTGCCCGCAGTGGTGCAGCAGACGGTGGAGGAATCGGCAGTAAGTGAACCCGAACTCATCGGCATCAACCTGAGGGATTGCCGCTTGTCGTTGTTTGAGCGATTGTTGGTGCAATTCAAGACTGATAAGGGGTATGACGAGAGATACGTGTATATGCTCACCAAACAAGGGCGAATGCACAGGGACATTGCCGAATTTCCCAACCAGGCCTTCTATGGCAACAAACTCGATATCGTACCGCTCGAACATCAGACGCTCCCCACCGTGCGCAAGGACTCTGCCAACAGTATCATCACCATGCTCACCACCCACCGCATAGCCTTTGTGGCGGCTCGACCGCATGTGTTGTCTCCTTCGGCAAAGACCAACAAGACCGAGGCGCGGATGATTGCCTCCACGGTTCTGGCAATATACGAATTGTCGTCAGATGACTTTGATAAAGACAAGACTGTGGGGGTGATAGTGCCTTACCGCAATCAGATATCAACCGTGCGCAACGAGATAGACAGATATGGCATTCCCTGCCTACACGACATCACGATAGACACCGTGGAGCGTTATCAAGGCAGTCAGCGCGACTTCATCATCTATGGTTTCACCATCCAGCAGCCCTACCAGCTTAATTTCCTCACCAACGACGTGTTTGAGGAGGACGGCATGATAATCGACCGCAAGTTGAACGTGGCACTCACCCGTGCCCGTCTGAATCTCATTCTCATAGGCAATCCCGTGTTGCTAAATATGAACATCACCTTCTCCAATCTTCTCGACTTTGTGCGCGCCAAGGGAGGGTATATAGATGTCCCCACGGAGGACTACTGCAATGGGGTATTTTGATGTTAACGCCCAGAATCTCGCTGCAAGGCAACGCCATAGATTTCTGCAGCAAGAAAACATAGATTTTGGTAGCAAGGCAACGCCATAGATTTCTGCAGCAAGGCAACGCCATAGATTTCGGCTGCAAGAAAACTCTTTGGCTCTCGGCTGTAAGGAAACGCCCTGGCTCTCGGCTGTAAGGAAACGCCCTGAAAGGGCAGCCTGCACATAGCCCAGGGCAGAGCTAAGCGACACCCTGGGTTAAAGGGACACATAGATTGAATATCGCCCTGTAAGGGCAAAAGCATATAACACGAGTTGACAATCCAAAAAGAAAATTTATGTCACAGTCATTAAGTAAAATATACATCCATTTGATATTCCATATCAAAACCACCAGTCCCCACATTTGCGAGGACGATTTGGCACGCATCCATGCCTATATCGGTCAATTGGTCAACACCACAGGATGCAGCGTGATACAAACAGGTGGAACAGGAGACCATGTACACATCCTCTTCTTGCTATCCAAGAACGAGAGTATTTCCCATGTTGTCGAAGAAGTGAAACGTAACAGCAGCAGATGGATTAAATCGACAAATGCACGATATGAACGATTTGAATGGCAAGGTGGTTATGGCGCATTTTCGGTGAGTCAATCTGTTGTAAACAAAACGTTGGAGTACATCAAGAACCAAAAGGCACATCATGCGAAGCATTCGTTTCAGGATGAGTATATTGGTTTTTTAAAATTATACGGAATAAATTATGATGACAGATATGTGTTCACGGATTGACGGTTTACCTCATGATACCCGGGGTTATACGCTTTTGCCCTTTGCCTTTCCTTTCAGCCGGCGACCTTTGGTTCAGGGCGAGCAATGGGTTGAACTACATTACCCAGGGTGCCGCTTCGCTCTGCCCTGGGCTATGAGCAGGTTGCCCTTTCAGGGCGTCCTTCACTTGAGAGGGACCAGGCTATGGGGCAAGAGGGCTTAGTGACAGGTACCTCTGATTCGCAAGATGAACGAATATAATAAGGTGTAATAAATTGCAAGGAATCGCCGTTTAAGGTAGATGACATATACCTTTTAAGGTGTTTTTCTGCAAGAGTTTAATATAAAGCACATGGATAAAGTAACTCAAATAATGGAACGATGGAATGCTCTTCAGCCTCTTTCTGAAAGAGACAGGGAGCTGCTGAGCCGTCGCTTTACCATTGACTTTTCAGAGGGCTTCAAACGGTGATTGGAGGCTGATTATAACACCTTCCATCTGATGAAGACAATCAATCATGGAATAATATAAAATCAAAACTGATGGCAATGAAAAGAGAAATACCGAATCATACAA